>DASXPV010000096.1:0-5802 GCA_036493355.1 Rhabdochlamydiaceae bacterium | reverse complement strand
TGTCACAAGTTCCTTCAAAACACATAGGAGCCAAAAACTTCTTATCCTTCAGAGCTGAAACGACACTTTGTCTCCCAAAACGTTTCCCGGATATCTCTCCAAACACTTTCGTTCCTCTTAAACTTCTGGCATGCTGTCTATGCAGATATAGATTGAAATCTCACAAGTCGCTAACATGTCTGCTTGTTAGTTAATACGTATGAGAAGTTATGCGAAAAAAAATATTATGCAATAGGCTCCTTGGGACATTATTTCTGATATTTTCATACAACAACGATCTTTTTTCCTCATCGAATCTGCTAACGGTCAACCCTAATATTACTCAGAATCTACCCGTTTTGCCGCCATTATCTAACGCAACATTTCAATGGAGCCCTTGGTACCCACAAGGATCGGACGGGCAAGGAACGATTACATTTACATTATCTAAAAATGTTAATGCCACGATATCTTCTACTCTCACTTTTACCATAGCAGGTGCTACGGTCACCGGAGCCTACGGGGGACAAAACAATCCTCCTTTTTCTTTCTCTGGAAGTGCAACAGGAGCTGTCACATTGAAGGCGGGTTATGCGTCAACACTAGTTACAGGAACAACCTATAGTACCATCCTCAGTCTATCCAAACTTCAAAAAGATGTAGGGATATCAAATCTTTCCCTCAAAGCACAATCCCCTTCTACTAAGGGGAGCGCAAAAGTAACCTTTACAGTAAAGGGTGCTCCTTTGGCTCAAAGCAATCTGAAAGTTTACGTGGGAGGTATTTCGTATCCCATTTCCACAACTTTTGCAACAATGGAAACAATCACGACACAAGAAAATAGTCCTTTATTCTTACAAACTCCTATTTTTGACGGATACTCCTCTTCTTGTAATCCTCAGTTTATCGAATATAATCCTTCCTCACCTAACGACACAATAAACGTTGTTATCACGTATACTCCAATCAATAGAAAATTGGCAGGATCTAATGGAACCCTTCCAAAATGGTCTGATCATATTGCTTGTGGCAATTTCTGGTATCCTGGAAGTGGAAGCTCAAGTACTGCCTCTAGCCTTATCTCAACTGGAGTTTACGATTTTATGATGGTCTATACTGACTTAGGAGCTCCGATTATTCCTCCTTCAGGAGACCAGAATTGGGTGAATAACAATCAATATATTTTTCAGAATCAGATCCGAAATCTGATTGATCTCTGCGTTAGCATCACCGCAGCGCAAAACGGCCGCACCTGTATTCCAGTGGCAACACTCTACACAGCAAATTTAAGCGGTGGAGACGTTCAGGGATGTCTTGAAACAATGGGAGTCTATGGAGCGGATCCGACTTATCTGATGCAAAACCTTGCGGCCACAGCCTCGCTCGCCTACACACTCGAAAATAATATCGGCAATCAAACCTGCTATACTTCTTCTCAACTTCCCATCACCGGCGTGATCGTCCTTAATCCAGATTATCTTTCTTACCAGTATCAAAATCAAGGAGCTCTCGGAGATGCTGATCCTGCGTTAAATGCTTACAAATATAATATTAATTATGTTCTAGGATTTCTTCTCAAATATCTCGAGACACCCTCGCAGAAAAAGGCATCCTTCCAAAAGAGTTGGAATACAAATCTAATGCTCCAAGGCACTGCTTTGTCAATTCAGATACAAACCATGCTGCTTGTCCCCACCAACTACACTGGACGTTATACAGATACGATTGCTTATTTGTCGCAGACTCTCTCTGAGGCGTGGACAGCCTATCAGGACAAATACCCCAATCCTCCCTTAGGAGCCCCGCTCCCGTCTTGGGCACCATCATTCCAGGATAATTATAACGGTTATATTCAAGCGGTAAACTACATCATTACAAGATATGGACCCAAGGTCCTCTTTGGGTGGGACTGTGGAGTGTACTTTAAAGATATTGGAAAAAACTGGATTTATTATCAGAATCCATCCCAGCTACAATCTGAAACAGAGAAAGCGCTTGCTTTTTACTCTAAACTTCCTCTTGTGAATGTCAACAATCCGAGAACAAGTAGTAATTTCCTCGTTTTTGACCTTGCCTCGTATGCCCCTTTGAATTCTCTATCTAACGTCAATCAAGGATGGCTTTTGAATGGTCCAGCATTTAATCACTGGTTTAACTTTATCGGAAAAATGACCACATATTTTGGAGTACCCGCCATGCTTTGGCAGATGTCTGGTGATCCGATGCCTACAAAAGCATCGACACCTCAATGGAAGTGGGGGTCTTACTATGGTTCTTTACCTAATTTTATTTTTGGAAACACATATACAACTCAACCTTCTGATCTTAACCCAACCAATCCATTGACTTTGCCTGATGGTCTTGGGGATATTGAGATAGGAAACCTGTATACCCCTTACCATCCTTCTACCACGATCATAGAATATCTAAGTGATAATGGAAGTGGAGGCTTGTTTGATTGGACAACAAATCATCTGGATGTTCTTTTTAATGCGGGGGTATTTGCCATTCAGTTCGGAGGTGCTACCAACCTGATGGCTGGTATTAGCACTCAATCACCAGCACCAAATAATGGTTGGCTGCTTAAGTCCATAAAAAACTACGAGGCTGCTAAAAACCCCTATCCATTTTTAATAAGCCCTAGCCATTCTCAGCTGCAACATGAAACTACCTCAACGAAGAGGAGTTAAAAGTTCTCTACCTAATCATATCTCTGTTGGATGACCACTCCATTAGCCCTCATCCGTTTTGAATGCTATTTCTACTACACCATGGGGTTTAAACATGTCCAGGAAATGTTTGTACATTTCTAGCCTGGTTTCGCCTCCGACTGCCGTCAAAAGCAATGCCTGACCGAAAAATGCAATGTCTTCTACAATTCGCTCCTGTCGATAATAGGCTAAGATTACCCTATTGATGTTAGTCTTTCCGTAGCCTTTATAAAAAAACTCTTCCTCGCGCGGATTATTCCAGGTGTTAGCGACACCTCCCCCAATAAACATGAGATCACGTTCTTTAGGGGCCATAATAGGTTCGTCCCAATCCACTATGTAGATGGCGCCGTTTTCCTCTATCAACACATTACCGCCATGAATGTCTGAATGGCATAGCACGCATTCAGGCGATTGTTCCTGGATCTTTTGGCCTAATGATTCCGCTCGATTTACTAGGCGGTGAATTACCTCCCTATGCTCCTTCATAAATGTCTGAAACCTCAAAGCGGTTTCATCACCGCTTAGATTCCCCTCAACATGAGCATCAAGCGATCGAACGGCTTCTCGCCATTTAGGCGAATAGGTTTCTATCCTAATCCGATCTTTGATGGATGGCGGCACATCAAATTCATGAACTTGCCTTAACACCTTGCCTAGAGTAACCCATTGATTATCCGTTAGATTATCACAAAACCCATTCTGTCCCTCGATAAAGGGATAAACAATAAGAGTAAAGTCGTAGATGTGCTGAGTTAGCTCACCACGGATCGATTTGATAGCTGGAATAATCTGTTGAATTCCTGACGCTTGCAATACTGCTAATAGGGTAACACTGATATCATAGTGATGGCCACGTTTTAGCTTTACGAAATAAGATGGCCCGTCATGCGCCTGGGCTTTATATACTGACGCACTTATGTCCGCACCTAAAGGAAGTAATGTAAGCGCAGTAACTGCGATACCGTAACCGGTATTTAAACAATCGATAATGGATTGCGGTGGAAGATTTGGTTTTCCTATCATTTTGAGAAGTATACCAGTGCAACTGTTTCTTATTCTTAAATATCCCCTTTATGGTCTTCAGACTCCGCAGTAATTTTCCATATAATCAGCTGCTCCAGAAGTTGTCATGCGCTCGCCATTGATCGAACCGATAATGATGATGCGTCCCCCATCGCCCATAAAAGGGATTGCTGCGCGAGTCGTTGAAAAAACGCCTCCCACATTGACCGCCCATTGCCTTGCAATTCCGTCGATATCAAGATTAGGATCATCGATGCAACCTTCGACGAAGATAGCGGCATTATTTACAAGAACATCGATTCTTCCGAAATGCTCGGCCGCTTTTTGGACAAATTTCTCTACCTGCAAGGGGGTGCCTTGGTCTGCTTGCAGTGCTAAAGCTTGAACTCCCTCTTTTTCGAGTTCTTTGACCAAAGAGGTGGCTTTTTCCTTGGAAGCTGCAGCTCATTGCTACATGACAACCTTCGCGGGCAAACCGCTTTGCAATAGCTGCGCCGATTCCTCGAGAACCTCCTGTGATAAGAGCTACTTTATTTTGTAGTTTCTTGTTCGTCATACTTGATTCTGCAAATACTATTTGCCAATAAGCATACCCATCCGCAATTTGTAGAGGTAGATTTTTTTCCACGAACCTATTCGAATAAATGAAAACCTTGCTTTTGCGTCTTTTTCGTTTAATCGGATAGCTTCACGTACGCTAGAGGCCTACAGAATAAGCCATTTCGATCTGGAACACACCGAAATAAAACAACGCATTTGAATTGACCTTTAACATTCGCGAACATTAGAATATACTCCTATGATTAGAATACTATTTACTACACTCCTTTCTTTAAATTTATTTTTACTTTCAGCAACTGAATTTACAATTAGTTCTTATAATTGCGGTGGACTGAGCGACCACTATGATTATTTGCGCGCTGCCAGCATGGAACAGCTCGTGCAAGAGCGCTCTAGCGCTGAACCCGAATACATGTCCCTAAATGAGAAAATTCAAAAGGTTGCTTTAAAAATTCTCTTTTCTACGGATGCAAAGGAGAAAGCATGGGCGCAACAGGAATGGGAGCAAAAAGGATATAAAGAGCTTTTTGAATATTTGACAGCAGCGCCGACGGATGTAGGCAGCGTAAACGCGCCCTGGTATGAAAAAGCGGAGAACATGATTACTTCTTACAAGATTCGACCTGTTGTAATCCGCGATGAAAAAGTGAATCGCATGCTCGACGCGCACCTTGGCGATCTAACCAAAAATAAACAGGCTAGCAGACCGGAGCAGCTGCAAGCTGCGCGTAGTCTTATGGCAAAAAGAATTCTTGTTAACCACCTCAACTTTGATATTATTTGCCTGCAGGAGGCCGACTATCTCGATTCTTCCCTATTTCCAGAAAATTATGAGGTTCTTTTTGCACAAACAAAGCATTCAAAAAACGGCATCGCCTGGAACAAGGAGCGATTTGAATTAGTTGAATCGCTAGGAAATATTCTCGGTCAAGCATTTGCCGTTCAACTGCACGACAAAGAAACTAGCAAAACAGTTTTAATAGCTTCAGGACACCTTACCGGCTGCAACCCATTTCGCATAGAAACAGATCCTAAAACCGGAATTTCCGACTCTTCAAAGGGCGATAGCGAGCTTCAAGCTATAATTGATCTCTTCTACCTTCACCGCGCTGATTTAATGATTATAGGGATGGATTCAAATGTAACTTCTTTGCATCCTCGATTAAACATACTTAAAGACGCTAATTATAGAATTGACTGTGAAAATTATTTGGATCCCACTTGTACTAGTCCCTACCTAATATTAAACACCCGCATCGACTGGATAGCTTTGAAATCCTCTTTAAATAACGTCTCAATCACTAACATTCCGGTTCTAAGCGTAGGCTTAAATAGCATGCAGACTAATATCAGCGACCATAAGCCGATCGCCGCAAAAATACAGTAGACCTCTTTCGAAACTCATTTTGCCAACTCCAAATTGTAAATTCCTGCGATTAAGTTGAATCGAAGAGTGAACCTTTTGCGCCTATTTCGATAACGATCAGACAAAATCTTAAAACGTTTTAAGCTGCCGATGACGTTT
>DASXPV010000095.1:0-14553 GCA_036493355.1 Rhabdochlamydiaceae bacterium | reverse complement strand
TAAAAATGTAGTCCTTTTAACGCCTGTCAGGCGACGAAACTTTTCGTCGTCCAGATCCTTTACCATTTCGAATTTCATCATACCTCCACACTTTTGGAGGACGAGTATACTCAAAAGTTTAGTTTCGAAAGAAGTCTATTGTTGGACCGAGTTCGAAGCTCGGCCCCCAACTTATAATCCCAGGCCTTAAGGCCTGGGTTCACCCAACGAATAATTTTTTCACCACAGAGACTAAGGACATCTCGGCGTGCTCTGTGGTGAAAATTTAGAAACTTCTCTTACAAACTCCTTATTGGGCCTAGTTGACTTTTAGCCTCTCTAAGCCATATAGTAAATTCCTCAAAGTTGCCGGGTGAGGAAAATGATCGATATCAAGTTGCTGCGCACAGACAAAGAAGGGTTGGAAAAAAAGTTAAAAGGGAAAGACTCCGACATCTCGCTCGCCCCTATTTTTTCCTTGGACGAGCACATAAGAGTGATTAAAACCAACGTAGAAGAGCTCAAAGCAACGCGCAACCATTTATCCAAGGAAATCGGAGAAAAAAAACGCCTCAAGCAGGATACCGAAAAACTGATGGAAGAGGTCGCGGGCTTGGGGGATAAGATCGCCACCCTCGATTCAGAATTAAAGATCCTGGAAGAGGAATTTGAGCAGAAATGGGCAGCCATTCCCAATATCCCCAACGATGACATTCCCGTTTCGCATGAGCCAAAAGACAATGTCTGCATAAAAACGGTCGGCGAAAAAAGGCACTTTTCTTTCGCCTTTAAAAACCACGTCGAACTCAACGAGAAATTAGGGTTATTTGATTTTAAACGCGGGGCAAAGACTTCTGGGAGCGGATGGCCTGTCTATAGGCACTTAGGCGCGCAATTAGAGTGGGCTTTGCTAAACTACATGATCGACATCCATCGCGAAAATGGATTTGAGATGATCCTTCCCCCTCTGCTCGTGCATCCCGAAATTATGTTTGGGTCGGGACAGTTGCCAAAATTTGAGAAGCAGCTATTTCAAATCGCAGATAAAGATTATCACCTCTTTTTAATTCCCACATCCGAAGTTGCCATTAACGGCTTGTACTATGATGAGATTTTTAAAGAAGAGGAGCTGCCTAAGAAATACGTGGCCTACACTCCCTGTTTTCGCAGGGAAGCGGGAGCTGCCGGCTCGCAAGAGCGGGGCCTTATCCGCATGCACCAATTCAACAAAGTAGAGATGTTCTGTTTTTGCACGCCGGAGCAATCAGAAGGCGTCTTCAATCAGATGATGGCAAGCGCGGAGATGATCCTCGAGGGATTGGGGTTGCACTACCGCAACATGCTTTTAGTCACAGGTGATATGTCCTTTGCCGCCGCAAAGACGGTGGACATTGAATGCTGGCTACCTGGACAAAATCGCTATTACGAAGTCTCTTCCGTATCCAATTGCTCAAATTACCAAGCGCGCCGCTCTAAAGTGCGCTTTAAAAGAAAAGAGGAAAAACCCGAATTAGTATACACTCTAAACGGATCGGGACTAGCGACATCGCGGCTTATGGTCGCGCTGCTGGAAAACAACCAGCGCGAAGACGGTTCTGTGGCGCTGCCCGTCGTATTGCACAAGTATTTAAATGGTATAAACGAGCTCACAGATGTCTCACATTTTAGATGATTTTAAGACCTTTCTCGATGTAGCGCCCACCTCTTGGCACGCCGTGCGCGAAATGAGCAATCGCTTGGCGCTGCGCGATTTCATCCCATTAAATGAAAATGAGAAGTGGCACTTGCAACTGGGAAAAAAGTACTTTGTCATGCGAGGAGGGGCGCTGTGCGCTTTTGCTCTACCCTCTCACAAGCTCCAAAAAGCAGTCATTCTCGCCTCGCATACGGACAGCCCCGCATTAAAGCTCAAGCCTCATCCCGCATTTCAAGTGGAGAACATGTCTCTTTTGCGCGTGGAACCTTATGGCGCTCCTCTGCTCACAAGCTGGCTCAACCGCGATTTGAGTTTAGCAGGCCGCGTCGTCTTTGCCGATGGCAACGGCTATGTGGAAGAACAACTCGTCTATCTCGAAGATGCCATTTGCTTCATCCCGCAACTGGCCATCCATCTCGATCGCGAAGTCAATGAAAAGGGACTTGTTTTAGACAAGCACGAGCACCTTTGTCCGATTGTGGGACTAAGCGATGGCAGCGAGAGCGATAGCCACACTCTTGAAAAGATTTTGCGCAGACAGCTCTCTTTTCACACCCTGCTCTCCAGCGAGCTGTTTTTAGTGCCCCATGAAAACGCGCGCTTTGTTGGGTTGAAGAACGAAATGCTAAGTTCCTACAGGCTGGACAATTTATCCAGCGCGCATGCGGCGCTTTCCGCATTGGCCGCATGCGAGCCTGGAGAAAACACGCTGCAAATGGCCACCTTCTGGGATAATGAGGAAATCGGCTCGCATACCAAAGAAGGCGCGGCTTCTCCTTTTCTCCAGGAAGTGCTATCGCGCATCCACTATGGCTTTAACCGTGATCTCGAGGATTTCTTTTTGCTCAAGCACAACTCCTTTTGCGTCTCTATCGATGTTGCGCATGCCCTCAATCCCAATTACCCTAAAAAATATGACCCTCAGCATCAGCCTCTTCTTGGAAAAGGCATAGCTATCAAGCAAACAGCCAATCAGAAATACAGCTCCACAGCTTTTTCCGCAGCGGTGATCATCCGAGCCTGTCAAATGCTCAACCTTCCTTATCAATCTTATGTCTCGCGCTCGGATATCCCTTCGGGAAGCACGGTGGGACCTATCGTAGCTGCTGAGACGGGAATCACAACCATCGACATCGGCTGCCCCCAGCTGTCCATGCATTCTATTCGAGAAGTGATCGCTTGCCAAGATTACCTCGATATGTACCGCCTTCTCACCTATTTGCTCCAAGAGGCTTAAATTTATGACACTGCCCCCGCCTTCCGATCACTTTCGAGGAAAATCCGTCGTTGAGCATCTCAAGGAGGCGCGGACAAAAGGAATGCAAGCCTCGCATGAAGTGCATGGGGCGGAGATGCCGGGTTCCATCAGTGCTTTGGCCGACGCAGCCAAAGAGATTTCGATTGTTCTTTTGCTGTTAGGATGTTTATCCGCTATTTTTTCTTTTGCTCAAGCACAACTGTTTGCGCTTCTCTTTCTCTTTGCCGTGGGTTTTATCATTTGGAAAACGGGAAGAAGCGCGCTCTTGGGCTGGGGGCGCATGGAGCGTTTGCATCGCCTCATCGAAGAGGAGCTCTGGGAAATTCAACACCACCGCGCTCAAGAAAGGCAAGAGCTCTCCGAGATATACCGAGCAAAGGGATTTGAAGGAAGGCTTTTAGAAGAAGTACTCGACGTGCTCATGTCCGATGACAACCGCCTGCTGAAAGTCATGCTTGAAGAGGAGCTCGGTCTGACCTTACAAACCTATGAGCATCCATTAAAGCAGAGCTTTGGGGCGCTTTGCGGCAGCATCGCCGCATCCGCTCTCTGTCTATTCGGCTTCTGGGCATTTTCGCTTTATGGCTTAACCTTAAGCTGCGCCCTTGCAATTGCGATAGCCGCTATTCTTTCCGCAAAGATTGAAAAAAACCGCGTGTTCCCCTCTCTTATATGGCATCTAGCCCTTGCCGCTGTGGCCGCAGGCGCTATATACTTTCTCGGTGCGGGCTTTAAATAATACCATCCGCAAAAAATAAAGTTATATTTGACGGCGTCGGCTTAGCAACAAATTTTTGGTCTTCACTCGCGCCTTGCCATCGGCAATGGTCGCTCGCTCTAGACGCAAAAATTTACGCTGCCTTCTTGTCAAATATGACTTTATTTTTTGCGAATGGTATAATGCTCAGGGAACGTCTCTCAGAGTCTGTCGTTGAATTTGAATGCTTTGATTTTAGTGAGTTTTTTTTCATAAATCAGTTTCTTTTTCGTACGACATAGTTAAATTAACTAGACGAAGAAAAAGAAACTGATTTATGGAAAAAAGACGCAAAAATCAAAGCATTCAAACCCCTTATATTTTTGATGAATTTTTTGCCTCGGGCAAAGAAGAGAGCATTAGCCCCTTTCTTACACATTCCTCTCGACACTTTGCTAAAAACCTCTCCTTGAAAGTTGCCATTGCTTCCGCGCTTTTGCTTCTGGTCTCTTTTGTTTTTTCCTTTATTCATCCTCCCCTTTCCTCCTTTTTACTGCTCTTTGTCTACTTTTTTGCTGGAACGCCCGCTTTTTTAGATGCGATTAGCGATTTAAAGAATTTTGAGATTAATATCGACGTCTTGATGACATTCGCCGCGCTGCTCTCCGTCGTCATTGGAAGTGAACTGGAAGGCGCTTTGCTTCTAGTGCTCTTTGAATTATCGGGCGCCTTAGAGGCGATGGTATCTGAAAAGACGAAGAATACCGTGCTTAACTTGCACAAACTCTCCCCGCGCTTTGCTTGCGTGCTGGATAGCGAAGGCACTTTTTTTGATCAAGCGATAAAGGAGGTCCCTTTAGGAGCGCATTTGCTCATTCGAGCGGGAGAAATTATCCCGCTAGATGGAACTGTCATCGACGGGGGCTCTTTTGTCAACCTAGTCCACTTAACGGGAGAAAGCCATCCTGTCGCCAAAAAAATGGGCGATGAAGTGCAGGCCGGTGCACGCAACCTCGATGGCACGCTGACCATTCGTGTAACGCGCACAAGCGGCGATTCAACGTTAAATCGCATTATTGAACTCATTACCCAGGCACAAGAGGCCAAACCGCGCGTCCAACGCTATCTCGATCGCTTTGGCAAAGGGTATGCGATAGTCATTATGAGTCTCTCTTTTGTGTTTGCGCTCTCCTTGCCCTTTCTCTTTTCTCTGCCCTTTTTTGGAGCCGAAGGCGGAATCTACCGCGCGTTGGCCTTTCTCATCGCTGCATCGCCTTGCGCCTTGATTATTGCCACGCCCACTGCCTATTTGAGCGCCATTAGCGCCTGCGCGCGCAGCGGCATTCTCTTAAAAGGCGGCGTTGTCCTCGATGCCATTGCGCGCTGCAAGATCATCGCCTTTGATAAAACAGGCACTCTCACCACAGGCAAACTCACCTGCCTCGGCATAGAGCAGATCGACGCTTATCCTCCTCTCTGCTCGCCGCATAAGGCTCTGTCCATCGCCTATTCTTTAGAGCGGCATGCGGTACATCCGATTGCGGAGGCCATTGTGCAAAAAGCTATGGAACAAAAATGCGCGCTCGTCGATCTGACCGAATTCAAAGCCCTAGCGGGATCGGGATTGCAAGGCATCTGCTGGATCGACAAAAATCCTACTTCTGTCTTCATTGGGCATGAAGATTTTATTTTACCCAAACTCGCCACAGAGAAGCGCGAACAGTGGCAGGCGCATCGCGCAGAGCAAAAGGGCAAAGGCTATTTGAGCACACTTCTTCTCGTCGGCGATACGCTTTTCCAATTGCGCTTCTTCGACAGCATACGGCCGGAGTCCGCGTTTGTAATCGAGAGGCTTCAAAAAGCAGAAAATATGCGCCCCTTGATGCTGACAGGAGACCACCACGATATCGCCCAGGTGGTCGCCCAAGAGGTCGGCATCGAGGATGTCCATGCCAATTTAAGGCCTGAAGATAAACTGCATAAAGTGGCCCTGCTTTCCGAAGAGAGCGGCCTGATCATGGTCGGCGACGGCATCAACGACGCTCCGGCCCTCGCGCGTGCCACTGTGGGCATTTCCATGGGAAAAATAGGAAGCGCCACCGCGGTGGACGCCTCGGACGTCGTCTTTCTCAATGACGACCTCTCTTTGCTCGACTGGCTCTGCCGCAAAGCAAAAAATACTCTTTCCATTGTTAAACAAAATATTATTATAGCACTGTGCATTATCGCCTTTGCCACCACTCCTGCCCTGCTGGGCCTTATTCCCCTTTGGCTTGCCGTCATTCTCCACGAAGGCGGTACAGTACTCGTGGGCATGAATAGCCTGCGCCTCCTCCGTAGCAAAAAATAAGAATATTCCAGAGAAAATTAAATTTTTAACTTTAGAACTATAATTTATTATAGTTGGAAATAAAATACTGACTTAATATAATTAAACTACGCACTAGATGCGATTATAATTATAATAACAGATAATAACTAATGAGGAATATATGTCAGCTTTAATTACAAACAAAACTACGCCACAATCAACCCCTGCTTCTATAGTAGGAGTGCCTTCAGGAGATGCTCTCGCAGGTTTATCCTCGATGATCAAAACTCTTCAAAAAACAGGCAAAGTTAGCGAAGAACATCTAAAGGATGCCCTATTTTGCTACCAGTCAATTAAAGAATTTCCTAAGGAAGAAAGAACGGATAATCTCATGAGAACGGTAACATTAGCCACCGCTTTTCTAAATACTAAATATGGCCATCTCATTAAATAATTTATAACAACAATAGGGCGTCTTTCCTCCTTCCTCCAGGGAAGATGCCTTTTAAAAACTTTTTTTAGTTTACTTGTGAATTAATCACGTCTAACTAAAATGAGGTTTATTAGGAGGGCGCATGAATTCCGACTCGCAGCGGAACACTTCCCGAGATCAACTGCAATCCGCCATTCACAAAGAAAATAAAAAATTTGAAGAATTCTACTCCTGGATTGAAAAGCACATGCCTCCCCGCTTTTTCGAACAGGTGGACTCCGACAGCCTGATCCTAATCGTCCACAGCCTAATGGGCTTGGACTTAAGCGATTACTTCTCCCGCATCCATTTGAAAGACCGAGGATTCGTTTTATGCCTCGATAGCCCCGACGCGGACCTCAACGTCCTCAAAGGCTATCAGATGCAGGGCATTAGAAATTACCGTGCTTTCCTCTCCAACGAACCACCCCCTTTTAAAGGGGCAAAAGCACGTTTGCGCATTACCTGTATTTTGTTCACCGATGCCAAAGAGTCCGAGCAAGAACTTTTTACCCAAGAGCAGAAAAAAGAAATAGGCAGAGAAGTTCAAGAGCGCAATGCGGAGGCCACGCAAGCCGACGTGGAGCACTTGCTCGCTCAATTGAGCCCCTCCTTTGTCCGGGGAATTACCCAGGAGAGGCTGGTTCTGGCACTAGACATGTTTTTCCGGGCGAAAACACGCGATATGTGCCAGTACGAAGTGCGCTACAATGAAGAGTGGCGCGAGAAAAAAGATACGCCGTCCATGCAAATCGTCTTCGCCTGGAGAAACGTCCCTAAGTTTCATTTTCTCTATCAGATGGCCAAGATTGTCCATCGGCATGGCCTGAGGATGAAATACATCGCGGCAACGCATATCGATCCCTATAGCCAGCAAAACATCGTGATCATGTCCTTGGGACTTCACGGGAGCAAAGACGGCGCCGCGTGGGAAGAGGCCGATGTGGCCGACTTTTTAAAAGAACTGGTTACTCTAAAGTATTTTAGAGGCTTAGAGCACATTGAAACGACCTTTGTTGAAACAGGTCTGCTATCCGGCAATAAGGGAAATCTGGTAAAGACCTGCGTCTACTTTGTGCATCAGATCCTCGTACATCTCGATCCGTATTTGTATTCTCTGCCCAATATTGAAGAAGGGCTCTGCCGGCATCCTGAACTCGTCGTTTCCTTAATACAGGCATTTGATTGGAAATTCAATCCAGATAATCTGCAAATAGAAAAGTACAAGCAGGCCAGAGAATCTTTCCTGCATCTCGTCGATCATCTCGACACGGGAAATGAAATCAACGACGCGCGTCGTAAAAACATCTTAAAGCAGACGCTTAATTTCATCGACCATACGCTTAAGACTAATTTCTACCGCAACAACAAAACCGCGTTTAGCTTTCGCTTGGACTCTTCTTATTTGGATTGCGTACCCTTCGAGCGTAAAGACAAATTTCCGGAACTGCCCTATGCCATTTTTTTCATAAAGGGATTGCATTTCATCGGTTTCCACATTCGATTTAGAGACCTTTCGCGCGGAGGGCTGCGCACGGTTTTACCCAATCGCATGGAGCAGGTGTTCGTAGAGCGCAACAATGTCTTTTCCGAGTGCTACAACCTCGCTTACACGCAAAATAAGAAAAATAAAGATATTCCCGAAGGCGGAGCCAAAGGAGTCATTTTCGCAGAGCCATTGGAATGGATTGCCGTTGAGATGAAAATCTGTCAAAAAGAGATGGAAGAAGAAGGCATTTCCTCTGAAGAGGTTAAAAAATGGCTCGCCAAATACCAAAAAGAGCAAAAACTCGAATACCTCTACCAGACCCAGCGCGCTTACATCGAGAGTTTAATCACGCTGATCAATTGCAATAGCGATGGAACCTTACGCGCCAAGCACGTTGTCGATTACTGGAAAAAGCCCGAATATATTTACTTGGGCCCCGATGAAAATATGCACAACACGATGATCGAATGGATCGCCGAGTATAGCAAAAAATGTGACTATAAGCCAGCTGGCGCGTTTATCTCGAGCAAACCGGGCGCGGGGATCAATCACAAGGAATTTGGAGTCACTTCCTACGGCGTAAATGTTTATATGGAAGAAGTATTGCGCTTTTTAGGAATCGATCCTGCGCACGAGGCCTTTACCGTCAAAATGACGGGAGGGCCCGACGGAGACGTCGCGGGCAATCAAATCTTCAATCTCTACCGCTTTTATCCCAAGACAGCTAAACTTCTGGCCACTACAGATATATCGGGAACCATTTACGATCCTAAGGGATTGGACCTTTCCCTTATGACTGATCTCTTTAAGGAGTCCAAGCCGCTGCGCTTTTATCCCCCCGAGAAACTCAATGAGGGAGGATTTCTGCTGGACACCTTTTCCAAACGGGAACAGACGGCCTATGCCCAGCAGACGCTTTTTTATCGCAAGGTAAATGGAAAAATTGTCGAAGAGTGGCTGTCGGGAAATGAGATGAACAACCTGCTCCGCCACAATGTGCATAAAATAAAGGCAGATGTTTTTATTCCCGGAGGAGGAAGGCCGCGCACATTAAATGAGACCAACATTAAAGACTTTTTCGACGAGGCGGGAAAACCCACTGCCAGAGCTATTGTGGAAGGCGCCAATCTCTATCTGACTCCTTGGGCGCGCCGCAGTTTAGAAAAGGCGGGGGTCATCATCATCAAAGACAGCTCCGCAAACAAGGGAGGGGTGATCTGCTCTTCCTTCGAGGTCCTGGCCAGCTTAGTGCTGACTGAAGAGGAGTTTTTGAAAAACAAGCCGACAATCGTCGCAGAAATTTTAAAAATCATCGAAAAGCGCGCCCGCGAAGAAGCCGGCCTTCTCCTGCGCACGCACAAGGAAAACAACGCCTACTTAACAGATATATCGGAATGGGTCTCCGAGCGGATCAACCTCTATAAGGATCAATTAATGGCCCACTTTCAAGACATCGCCTTGTCCAACGACCCCAAAGATCCCCTCATCCGCTGTCTTATCCATTACTGCCCCCACTGGCTAAAAACACATCATTTGAAAAGGCTGCTTTCTGAGGTCCCCGACGTGCACAAGAAGGCCATTATCGCCTGCCACATTGCATCGCGCCTGGTCTACTTTAGAGGGTTGGACTGGTCCCCTTCCTTAATTGATGTACTCCCTCTCGTGGTCCAAGATCCCCTGATCATAGGCACTGAATAATCAGTAACTTACAATAAAAATCAGCAGTCTAAAGTTTAGAGTGCTAATTTTTCTTGCCTTTTTCCTTAATTTCTTGTTATAGTGAGTTTAAGAAAAAAATAACCTATTGTTATGAAGCCATTACTTCCCAAAAAGCCCGCTAAGAATCAAAGGGAAAAGCTCATCCTTTTCGCTTTGGTGGAGCTCTATCTCAAAACGGGCAAACCCATCGGCTCTAACACCTTGAAGGACAATTGGTTTGAACACTTGAGCTCCGCTACGATCCGCAACTATTTCGCCAAGCTCGAAGAGGAAGGCTACCTCAAGCAGCAGCATTCCTCGGGAGGACGCATCCCCACCGAACTAGCTTACAGGATCTATGCGGAAGCGCACTTGGACCAGCCTATTTTAGGCGACGAGGAAAAAAAGTGGATACGCGAGCACCTCGTCAAAGAGACGCGGGAAATCGCCTCCTATCTTCAGCGCGCCGCGGAATCCCTAAGCGAGGCTACCCGCTGCGCAGTATTCTTCTCCGCTCCCCGGTTCGACCGCGACTTCCTCCTCGACATCAAACTCGTCTCTATCGACCACAGCCGCATCTTATGCGTGCTCATCACAGAGTTCGGAATCATCCATACGGAAACGCTCTACGTGAATAAAAAGCTCAGCACTTTTGCCTTAAAGCGGCTCGAGAGCTATTTCAATTGGAAATTGACAGCGCTGGACAAACCTCCTCTCGATATAGAAGAAGAGGCATTTGCTGAAAAGCTCTATAAAGAAGTGATGCTGCGCCATATCGTTAGCTACACGCACTTTTCTGCCGAGGATCTCTTCCAAGCGGGCTTTTCCAAACTGCTCGCCTACCCTGATTTCAACGATGCCTCCGCACTGGCAAGCGGCCTTTCCCTATTTGAGAATAAATCTCAGCTGCGCGCCTTGTTAAACGCCTCCATTAAACAGGGAAATATAAACTGCTGGATCGGGGATAAACTCGAACCTTTTTCACCCGAGGCAAGCGCATGCTCTGTCATCGTCGTCCCCTACCGCATCCACAATACGCTCTGCGGGGCTTTTGGTATTCTAGGCCCCAACCGCATCCCCTACCGCGAACTCTTCGGACTTTTAGAGGCCGCCTCTGAGGCGATCTCCACTTCTTTAACGCGCAGCATGTACAAATTTAAAATCACTTTCCGACAGCCAGCTGACGTCGAGTTTAAAAAGAGTTTAGGCACCCATCAACTGCTTTTAGAAGATAAAACACACGGAGAAAACTAATCATGAGCGATATGGAAGAAAATCCCTCGATCTTCACAGACGAGAGGCTCAAGTCTTCGGAAGAAGAGGTCAAAGAATATAAAGACAAGTACCTGCGCCTTCTCGCCGAGATCGATAATACACGCAAGCGCATGCAAAAAGAAAAACAGGAGATGACGCGTTTTGCCATTGAAAACGCTCTGGCGGATCTGCTCGGGCCAATCGACAACATGGAAAATGCTCTTAAATTTACAGAAAACATGTCCGGTGAAGTGCGCAATTGGGCGCTGGGATTTGAAATGATCCTCGGACAATTTAAAGACGTACTCAACAATCACGACATTGTCGCCTTCGATTCCAAAAGCATGCCATTCGACCCCAAATGGCATCACGCCATTGAAGCGGAAGAGACGACATCAATTCCCGAAGGGACTATCGTGCACGAGTTTGTCAAAGGCTATAAAAGCGGTGAGCGCACCATCCGACCTGCACAAGTCAAGGTCGCAATCGCTCCCGAAAAGAAAAACAACGCAGGCTCTTCAGGCGATACAGCCTCCAGTCCTGCAATAAGTGAAGAATAAAGGAGATAATAACCATGGCTGAACAAAAGAGAAAAAGCAAAATCATCGGCATCGACCTAGGGACGACCAATTCCTGCGTCGCCATTATGGAGGGCGGCACCCCTAAGGTAATTGCCAACGCAGAAGGCACGCGGACAACGCCCTCTGTCGTATCCTATAAAGGCGATGAGCGCCTGGCGGGCATTCCAGCCAAGCGCCAATCCATCACGAATCCCGAGCGCACCATCTATTCTGCAAAGCGCTTCATTGGACGCAAATACTCGGAAGTATTAGACGAGCTCAAGCACGTTCCTTACAAAGTCGTAAAAAATCCCAATGGCGATGCGGTCTTTGAAGTAGAAGGCAAGCTTCTCTCTCCCGAAGAAGTAGGGGCGCAGGTCCTCATCAAAATGAAAGAGACTGCGGAAGCCTATCTCGGGGAAAAGGTCACAGAAGCGGTGATCACGGTTCCCGCCTACTTTAACGACTCTCAACGCCAATCGACAAAAGATGCGGGACGCATCGCGGGGCTCGACGTAAAAAGGATCATACCAGAGCCTACAGCCGCGGCTTTAGCGTACGGCTTTGAAAAGCAGCACGACAAAAATATCGCTGTATTCGACTTAGGAGGAGGAACATTTGACATCTCCATCATGGAAATCGGCGACGGCGTCTTCGAGGTTCTCTCTACCAATGGAGATACCCACTTGGGCGGCGATGACTTCGACCAGGCAATTTTACAGTGGATTCTGGCGGAATTTAAAAAAGAGCACAGCATCGACTTGAGCAAAGACAAAATGGCCCTCCAACGCCTAAGAGATGCGGCGGAAAAAGCAAAAATCGAGCTCTCCGGCACACAATCCACAGAGATTAATCAACCCTTCATCACGATGGATGCTAGCGGACCTAAGCACTTGGCTTTGACGCTCACCCGCGCCAAACTCGAAGAGCTTGTCCACACTCTCATCGAGCGCACCGTTGAGCCTTGCTTAAAAGCGCTTAAAGACGCCGGCCTTGCTAAAGAAAAGATCGATGAGGTCATTCTAGTCGGCGGTATGACGCGCATGCCTTCCGTCGAAAGAAAGGTAAAAGAGATCTTTGGAAGAGAGCCGCACAAAGGCGTGAACCCCGATGAGGTCGTAGCTGTGGGTGCTGCAATTCAAGGCGCTGTCCTCGGCGGAGAAGTCAAAGACGTCCTCCTGCTCGACGTCATCCCCCTTTCCTTAGGGATAGAGACATTAGGAGGCGTGCTCACCCCGATCGTAGAGAGAAATACGACTATCCCGACGCAGAAAAAACAGGTCTTTTCCACAGCTGCTGACAACCAACCTGCTGTGACGATCGTCGTACTGCAAGGCGAGCGCAAGATGGCCAAAGACAACAAAGAGATCGGCAGATTCGATCTTACCGATATCCCGCCAGCGCCGCGCGGCATGCCGCAAATCGAGGTCGCGTTCGACATTGATGCCGACGGTATTCTGCACGTGTCCGCCAAAGACATGCAATCCGGAAAACAGCAGTCCATCCGCATTCAAGCTAAGTCCGGGCTGTCTGAAGATGAGATCAAGCGCATGCTCAAAGACGCAGAAGAAAATGCCGAGGATGACAAAAAACGCAAAGAAGAAGCCGAATTGCGCAATGAGTCCGATTCGCTCGTCTTCCGCGCGCAAAAGTCCTTAGATGAATACAAAGACCGCCTGCCTCAGGATATCGCTAAGTCCATCCAAGAGAAGATCGATGCTTTGAAAAAAGCGCTCGAGACAGGCGACTTAGGCCTCATTAGAGTCGCACGCGATGAGCTCAATACGCATATGCAGAAAATTGGAGAGGCTATGCAGCAGCAAGGCGGCGCTGGCGCTCCTCATGCACACGCTGGCAATCCGGGTGAATCTGCATCCGGCAAAGCAAAACCCGACATCGAAGAGGCAGAAGTCGAAATCCTCGACGAGGAAAACAAAAAATAATAACACAAAAGGGACAGGCTAAATGCCTGTCCGTTTTCATGTCTTGCTTAAGGCTTGACCATAGTCCAATTATTCTCCGATCTTACTTTTTTCATATTGAACTTTACCGACCCAATATTCACAGACTATCCCTTTTACCGGTAATGGCAAACACTGATCGAATTTTATATAAAAAGTTACCTTTTGAGATTTAATCGATTCAATCTTAGAAACAATTTGTTTAGATTTATTATATGCGTGTCCTCGCTTCCATCTAACCTGCTCAACTAAATCATCAGCTTCTGGAAGTTGTTCAGTCAGTTCATTAGGAATAATATACCTGTTTTTAAAAAACGGATGCACTTTCCATTTATCTACTTCTGATTGAATATACTCCAAATCTTCTTGAAGAACATATAGTGAGTCTTCATTGACTCGATGTAATGAAGAAAAAACCAGATTTATTTGATCTGCAATATAACGTGGATCAGCATGAACAAGCCCACCTCTTTCATTCGCTTTTTTACTATAATCATGAATTTGTTGGATTGCATTATCAACAATTCTTTGCCCCCAACGACTAGAAATAAAATTAATAAAAGAATGAAATGACATATCAACCTATTTATTACTTTAAATTCAGAGAACTTCTCTAAGGCTTGGGATTTAAGTTAGGGGCCGACTTCGAACTCGACCCAACATTGTTTTGAAATAAAAGGCTAACAGAGAACATTTCGCAACACTCTTCAACTCGACAGAGACATCAAAAATACACAAAGTCTAGTTCAAGGCTAACAATACCAGGTGCTACGAATTCTCTTTCGCAGGATATTTTATCTGGTTTACTTCATTTTTTGATACTTTTTTAAAAACTAAATTTCTACCCACATTCGATAGGGTAAACTCAGGCTTTAAGCCTGGAATTTAAGTGGGGTGCCGAGCTCCGAATTCGGCCCACCATTGTTTTGAAATACCCGACCTTACTTTTTTTATTTCGAAATAGGCTGAAGAGTTGCTGGACGAGGATGATTAAATCCTAGCCGTGCACGATGATGGATTCTGTAGATAGCCCGCAGTTATAGTGATTTAAAACAAGATTGAGAAAAATATGCAAGGAGGCTGCGAAAATTTTTTGTCTGGAGCGAGCGACCATTGTACGAGTACAAGGCGCGAGCGAAGACGAAAAATTTTCTGCAAAGCCGACGCGGGAGATTTTC
>DASXPV010000094.1:0-20454 GCA_036493355.1 Rhabdochlamydiaceae bacterium | reverse complement strand
ACACGTAACGCCTACTGCGACAACAATAATTGTGCCGATGATGATCTCTGTTTTGTGTTTGTCGATATATTTACCGACATCGCTTACGACGTGGCCGGTTTTCTTAATGGTTTTCTTGGCGGCGTGTTTGCACTTTCTGCCAGTTTTTTCTACTTTCTTGCCCCACTTTTTCCAAACGCCGCATGGCATGCATCGCACTTCATTGCTTTGAAACATCATCCCGGTCTCGGCAAGCCACTCTTCCATGGGCTTAAGCTCAGTGTTGCTATGGCGGAAAGGTTCCGCTGCGGCAAATTCCCACTCGTTTGATTCCTCATCATCGAGGTGCAGCCGCTCGTAATGGCGCATGCGGGGTTCAAAGCGGGTAGTATTGGGAAAAGTAAGGTTGCGCTTTTCTGTCGATAAAACTCTGATTTCGCGGCCATTCCAGAGGGCTTGCCGCGCTAGGGGGTAAGACATATTGTAATACAAGTCGGCGTAGAGGCTGTCGCACTCGCCCAGATCATCGATTTCACCATCGAAACTCATAAAATTTCCTGCCAAATTGTAATTGTGGCGGGAGATTTTATTGTGAATTAAAACTTTAAAGCAAGATGTCTCTAATCCATTGTGATTTTTACGCAAGTGGGATATACTCGTTACCCAAGATCGCCAATGCCTACATTAATTTTTTTTGCCGATGTGGTGGAATGGTAGACGCGGTAGACTCAAAATCTACTCTTAGCAATAAGGTGCAGGTTCAAGTCCTGTCATCGGCAATGCATTATCCCTTCGCAAAATATTTTTAAAAAACAGTAGAGTTGAGAGAAGTTAATTTGGAATTTTATGTTTCATTTAAGCCTGCTTTGCTTCTTTCTAGGTTGGACTTCGCTTTATGCCTGTACCGGAATCAAGTTAATGGCAAGAGATGGCGCTATTGTGCATGGGCGCACGATGGAATTTGGCCTGGAGCTGGAACCCTCGCTTGTCGTAGTGCCGCGCGGGCAGGTCTTTTCAGGGACGACGTCCTTGGGTAGCGGAATCACCTGGAGGGCCAAGTATGGCGCTTTGGGAATGATCGCCTTCCATCAACCCGCGATTTTGGATGGGATTAACGAAGCGGGACTTTGCGTGGGCACGTTTTACTTTCCCGGCTATGCGGAATATGCCCAAATCCAGGAAGATAATCTCCCGCTCTCTCTCTCTCCGGTGGAGTTTCCCCATTGGATC
Organism: Rhabdochlamydiaceae bacterium; assembly: GCA_036493355.1. Lineage (GTDB taxonomy): Bacteria > Chlamydiota > Chlamydiia > Chlamydiales > Rhabdochlamydiaceae > JABDFI01. Next base: position 19,245 of record DASXPV010000094.1, on the reverse strand, counting down.
CTCACGCAATTTGCAACTATTGAGGAAGTGCGCGCAGCGCTTTCGCGCATCGTCATTGCTTCTACCTCTTGTGAGCCGTGGAAAATCGTTCCGCCTTTTCATTATCTGGTGTTCGACAAAAAAGGAAAATGCATCGTGATCGAACCTGTGCAAGGACAGCTTGCCGTCTATGAAAATAAATTGGGCGTTCTCACGAATTCTCCTGCATTTAACTGGCACATGAACTACTTGCGCAACTTCATCCACTTGGCGCCCGAGCTTGCAAAGCCCCTAAAATGGCATGGGATCGACGTCGCAGCTCAAGGAGCTAGCATCGTAGGGATGCCCGGCGATTTTACAGCCACTTCGCGCTTTGTGCGCGCAGCTCTTCTTTCAACCCATGCTTTGCGATCGGAAAATAGCGACAGCGCGGTATATGACGCCTTTCACATTTTAAATCAATTCGACATCCCATTTGGAGTTGTCCGGGAAGAGAAAGCGGGCTTATCTTCCGCGCACACGGCGCTTACTTGCGTAAGAGATCCTCAAGCGTTGAAGTATTATTTTAAGACCTATCAAGATCCCTCGATTCGCATGGTGGATTTGAATCAGTTTGATTTAAACGAGCCCTACATTAAGCGCATACGCGTGGCGCAGACGGATCAACCCTCCCCTGCGGCGGACATTTCCTCCGAGTTGGAATAGACCTCTTTCATAACTAATTACGCAAGGGTCTATTTAAAAACGCGATTTCCGATGCGATCATCTCTTGCCATTTTGTCCACTTGGCACTGTAGCGCTCGAGCTGCATGCGCCTCCTTTCTTCTTCCGAAAGAAGGGGGGAGAAGTAGTAAGCGCGATTGAGAAGGCGCTCTAAAGAAGGGCCCAAAACCAAGAAGAGGCAAGTGAATGCTATCTCCTCTTGAAAATCGATTTCGAGAATAGTCAATTTGCCGGAGGGCACAGCAAGTGTGGGATGCGATTTCAGGCGTTCCACTTCTTGCGCAATCTGCGAAGCGATGCCTTGCAGCCGCAAAAGGCTCTCTCGCACCTTTTCGATTGCTTGAAGAACATCGCTAGAGAGGGTGGAGAGTTTCTTTTCTTGAAAGATCCCGTGCAAAAGTGCGCTAAGGTCTCTTTGCTCGGTGCAGTGCGTTGTGAGGATTTCGGAAAGAGATTGATTGGGAATTTTAGCAAATCCCAGGCCGCCTGAAGTAGCGTTGATAAAGCGGCATTCAGGATGTTTTTTCGCATAGGCGGCGATGCACTCTGCTTCCATGACCCACTTCACGAGGGTATAGACGGGATTGCCAAAAATATCTTTGCGCTTGAGCAGCCGTTCGCTGGCCTTTTTTGTTCCTTGGATTTCGTCGAGAAAGATTTTGGAAGAGGGAAGCACGCCTTCTGCATAACGCTGCATATGTGTATAGGAAAGATCTATGCCATTTAAAATGATCGGATCGCAGCCCATTTCCACAGCAAGGGCGATGCAAAGCGTCGTCACAGAAAAGGCTTCCGCGCCCAACTCTGGGCCGATGCTTTCCTCTTCGATGCCCACAGCCTTTTCGAAATGCGTTTCACAAGAGCCGCCGGTTTCTGAGAGTAAATAGCCTCTTTCGCCGTTGCAGGTATTAAACACGCGCGGCTCGAGCCGCGTAGCATAAATCAAGGGCATTGCGAAGCTGGACGCTGCCTTGAGGCGATCGAATTCCTCAGGATTGGGATCCACTGCCAGTCCCAGATGCGGCAGGATTCCCTGGTTGCTCAATGCGGAGATAGTCGATCCCCCTGCGATGATCAACGCTCGGTCGTTAATGGCTTTGAGCTGCTCAAAAGTATGCGAGAGGGAAGGCCCAGCGCCGCAGATGATGGCAGGAATGCCGGAAAAGCGCTTTTTAAGTCCATTGGCAAAGAAGGAGTCCGGCCATTTGAGGATATTGGCGAGGATATTTTCAATCAACTTATGGCAATAGAGCGCTTCGGTCATTAGAGCATGGGAAACAGCAGTAAAGCGATACAGCTGCGCCTGTATCTTTTGAAGGATGTGTCTCTTTTTCTTGGCATAAGAAGCAATCGCCGCACATTCGACTCTTTCCGAAGGAAAGGTCGCGACAAGCTCTTTCATCAAATCAGAAAGTGCGTGTGGAGAAGAAAAAAAGCGGATGTGAACGCGGGGATGGGCTAGGATTTCTTCGGCGAGGGGGCAAAAGAGAAAAGCAGCAAGTACGCCTAAATCCTCTTCTAATACAATTAAGAGGCGCTCCTTTTTCTCGCTAAGCCACTCTTTGAGCGCTTCGTAGTGATGTCCTAAGCCCATGCCATAGAGATAAAATATCTCCACGTCGTCTAGTTTGCACCGAGAAAGAAAGCGCGCGATCTCTTTTTCTACGTTTTCCGCATGAAGGTTTTCGCCCTTTCGGATGGCATTCCAGTTCTGATCGGGGTTTTGTACAAGCGCAAATGGTTCATAGGGAACAAAGTTGAGATGAAAAGCAATATCGGGATAGCGATCTAAAAGAAGCGCATCATTTCCAACACAGGCGCTGTCCATTCCAGTATCCTTTTCTTACTTGTGCCTTGCCAGGGTCGGCATACACGCGCTCCGTGTACGACAAATCCGGAGCGTAAAGGCCCTCGTAAATTAGTTCAGCTTTTGCATTCCATTCCTTGCGGTCAAACCGCAGCGGGGTGTGATAGAGGAAAAAGTCGCGCAGTGTGCCATCGGAGGAAAAATGGCGGTGTTCGCCAATGGGCATGCCGCCGGCAAAAGCGCCCTCGTCGATCACTTTTCCCTCTTCGTTCCACATACGGTCCCATCCCTCCCTTCTTCCTTGAGAATAGTGGCAGGAGCGTTTGGGTTTTCCCGACTCCCAAAATAGGCGCACTTCTCCGTGCAACGCTCCTTTTGCATAGGGGATGAGGGATTTGATAGCGCCATCTTCATACCAGTATTCCTGCATTCCCTCAAAGACCCCGTCGACGTAGCGCTGCACCGAGAAGGGCTTTCCCGAAAGGTAAAAGAATTTTGCCTTGCCTACTTTTTTTCCTTCTACGTACCAGGTTTCTGAGAGCAAGCAGCCGGTATCGCTAAAAAATCGCGAAGGGCCATGCAGGGTTTCCTCTAGATAGAACATTTCTGCTTTCACAGCGCCGTTGGGATGAAATAGGCGGCGTTCGTTTTCGCAAAGAGAAAAGGGAAGTTGCAAGCAAATGCCCAACTCTTCGTCTTCAATGTGGAGTTTGTCATCTGTTAAAAGATAGTGCTCTCGCATCATGAAAAAACTCGCATAGATGTTTCTACTGTGTTTTTAAAAAAAAGGATCCGATGCAATTCGCGCCCGAAGGGATGCTGCTCTTTGCGCAGGATTGGATGTTTCCACATGTTCCAAAGCGGTTCTAAAAAGTAGCGGAAGGCGCTCTCATTCTGTAGTTCTATTTCATGTAACGCATATTCGTGCATCTCCTTGGGCGACTTGGGGAACTGCTTTTCCCATAAAGCCAAAAGAGCATTTGCCTGCTGGAGGACATTTTTAAAACTTTCCTTTAAAGTGAAAAGGGTGCCGGATATCTTTTCCTTTGGGATGGCTAGATGCGCAGAGTGCTCCAGTGCGCTGTGAAGATGGGCTGACATATCATAGCTTTTCGCAAGATGCTGAGAAGCTATAGCGCCAAGAGTTGTCTTTTCCAGGCCTTGCATATCGAGCCCGTCGGAGAGAGTAAACCATGTGCGTTCTGGATGCGTACAAGCAAGGGAAGAGATCCAGAGCGCGCTCATCGCCCAGTCTCTTTGCGAATAGAGTTCTCTGCCCTCTTTTTGACCTGCGATGAAAAATCTATCTCGATGTTCGTCCCCAGATAGCCCGGCTGCGTAAACGCTCTCTTCAAAACAGGCAAAATCCATACCGGTCAAGATCAAAGGATCGCATCCCAAGTGCAAGGCTATAGCTGTGCAAAAATTTGCAACCGTCCATCCGCTATCGCAGCGCTCAGCGTTGACCTCGCAGGCTTGAATGAGCCACTCTTCAAGGGGGAAGTTACCGCTGCCCATCATCCAAATCCGCGCGCCATGCACATGAGATAAAAGATCGCAGGAAAAGCGGCTTTGATAAAAAAAAGGCGTCTCAAAAATGCTTTGATTGCTAAAGGCTGCTCGCGAGGGATCAGGATCGAGGTAAGCGGCCAGATGCGGCTCGATGCCATGTGCGCCCAGAGCGGAAAGCGCTGTTCCTCCTGCGATGAGCAGCGCTTTGTCTTTAAGCGATCCCAAAAGGGGCATGGCGGCATTTAGCGAAGGCCCTGCGCCGCAGAGAATGGCCGGGATTCCTTTGCAGGAATCTTTCAGAGAATCCCCTAGAAGCGCATTGCTAAAAAAGAAGAGATTGCGTAAGTGATTGCTCAATACTTTTTCCCCTTTGTCGCGCCAATCCGAGGCAAAAAGGGCCGCCGCGTTTTGCACGTGCTCTAGCTGGGCAAAGAAAGGCGTTGAGCTATCGGCATCCGCGGAAACGTAGGCCATTTTCAAAAACAGAAATTCCCAGGCGATTTGTGAAAAAATTTCTTGGTTTTCCCGCGCATAAAAAAATAGACGCACCTGCGGATCTTGCGCCAACGGCCACTGCTTGGCCTGTAAAAAGAGGCGTTCTTCCTCTTCAACGAAGATCAGATAGCGCTCCGGATCTTTTTTTAGCCAAGCCTTCAGCTGCGCATATAAAGATCCATCGCCTATGCCATAGATGCAAAGCGCTGCATTGTCTTTTAACTGCTCTTTCACGTCGGGATATGCTAGAGTTTGAGCCATGCGATAAGATCCGTGTATGAAGGAAGCCCTGGATAGAAGACGTAGCGCTGTGCCTTTTTATCAAAAAAGCCGAATTGCTCTTCCTCTCTGCCGGCAAGGGCGATATAACAGGCTTGCACGTAAGCGTTATATCCGATCACTTGTTCTCTGGCTTTGCTATCTATCTCCGCGCATTTGCATTCGATGAGCACAAGGGGATACAAGGAGAAGCGCGGATGGATATTTTTGCCATAGCAGAGAATATCTATGCGGCGTTGCGGAGGCGTTGCGGTTGCAAAAAGATGGGGAAGTTCTTTTAATTCCTTTTCAACGGCGATGAACTCTTTAGGGTAATGCAGCTCTCGCATCATTTTAACCAAGACGCTTTGGCGGACCTGCTCTTCGGGAGTATGGGCGACAAAGCAGCCGCGTACGGCATCGAATAGCTGCTGGCTATTCGGGCAAAATGAGTCCATAATTTCCATCTGTGCGGCGATAGATCACCTTAAGCTTGCGGTCTTCCTCTGCTCGGAAAAGTAAAAATTGATCATTGGAAAGCTCCATCTTCATAATGGCTTCATCTAAAGTGAGTATTTTGAGCGGCTTGGTCTCTTTGCCGATGACTTTGGGAGGAGTGTAGTTTGCGCTGCGCTTCTTGGCATTTTCCGCTTCAATGTCGGCATTGATTTCCGCTAAATCGTCATAGGGGCGCCGCACTACGTTGACTTCCATATCGATGGCGGAGAGCGCTTTTTTATGATGGTCTTGGATGCGGCTTTTAAAACGCGAGATCACAATTTGCAGGCGGTTGATCGCTTCATCGATCGAGACGTACATATCCGTGCTGCTCGCCTGCACTTTAATTTTAAAGTGGTTGAATTTAAGAACGATGGTACAAAAATGCTCGAGTTTTTGCAACTCGAGGGCCATATGCACATACATAATGTGATTTTGAAAGCGTTCGATTTTGGATATTTTGTTCCAAATGTATGCGCGCATCGTCTCGGTAACTTCAATATTTCTACCGACGATATCGAGGTTGTAACCGAGAGCCTCTTCCTCTTCAAACTTTTTAATGTCGACCATAACTCATCCCACCCTAACGCAAAGATAGAATTATGGAAGAAGCGAGAATATTAAAACAAGAGTTTCAGGTAGATTTTTCGCTGTTCCACGTCTCCCAGCTGCCCGCAGGCCGCCATGATCTTTTGTCCTTTTGGAGAGCGCAAGAGCGTGTAATATCCTTTTTCGCGCATAAAGTGTAAAAATTTTTCCCTTTGCGCTTCATCCGGAGGGGCGAAGCGGTCGCGCTTTTGCGGGTTATAGGGAATGAGATTGACCTTGACGCGCAGGCCGCGCAAGTACTCAGACAATTCTGCTGCGGCAGCCAAAGAGTCCGTTATCCCTTGAATGAGCACATATTCAATAAAAATTTCCCTTCTGGGATGCTCGCAGTATTTCAGCATGGCTTTTTTAAGATCCGCCATGTTCCACTTGCGATTAATGGGCATGAGGCGGTTGCGCACGGCATCATTGGGGGCATTGATCGAGACGGCGAGATTTACCGCCGGGTCCAAATCGTCGATCAACTGATAGAGTCTATCGACCTGTCCGCTAGTGGAGAGCGTAATCCTGCTTTTGCCCATTCCCATCCCGCCCATATCGGTCAGCACGTCGATGGCACGCAGCACCGCATCGTAGTTGTCTAAAGGCTCTCCCATGCCCATGAACACGATATTGCGCACATCTCTCTGCATGCCGAACCGCGCCCAAAATACTTGTTTAACGATCTCCTCGCAGCTTAAATGGCGCAGCAGTCCCATTTTTCCCGTCTCGCAAAAGGCGCATCCCATCGCGCATCCCACTTGCGAAGAGACGCAAAGCGTCGTTCCCGATTCCATAGGGATAAGGACCGATTCGCTCGCCAATCCATCATCTAAGTTTAAGAAAAATTTAACAGTGCCGCCTTCTACTTTTTCACAAAAAGCTTGCGGAAAGGAAAAATCTGTTTCTTCGATGATCTTATTAACCAGAGGCAGAGCTTGAGGCTCCGCCCACGTTTCGGGGAGTAATTTGCCCACGCGGAACCATTGCGAATACAAACGCGCGGCATGGATGCGACCTTTGCCGTGGCGTTGGTAAACAGTTTCTTTAAAACTCTTCTGAGTATGTGAAAAAATACTATCGGGCATATTCTGAATGCAATGCACCGAACAGGACTTGAACCTGTAACCACCCGGTTCGAAGCCGGGTACTCTATCCGATTGAGCTATCGGTGCAAGAGGAAGCAAAAACAATAACTCTTTCTAGGGAAAAACACAATACTTATGCATGATGAAAAGACAGAAGGCATTGTCCTTCGCTCTCTAGATTATAAAGATTCCCAGCGCATCATCACTGTATTTACTCCGCTGGGACTTTTAAGTTTGATAGTCAAAGGGCTTCACGCGCGCAATACGCAGCTTTTAACGCTCACTACCCCTTTTTGCGAAGGAGAATTTCTCTTTAAGCGCGGACGTTCGGAATTGCTTAAACTTGTCGATGGAACCGTGCTCGACCCTCATCTCTCTTTGCGTCAACGCCTCTCTTCACTAGAGACGGCCAGTCATTTAAACAAAGCAATTCTCGCTTCCCAACTAGCTGGAAAAATTTCTTGGGATTTGTATCAGCTGTTTCGCATTTTTCTCAAGCAGATCCCCTCCTTTGAACTGCCAGCTGCTTTACTGGCTAGTTTTCAGCTCAAACTACTCACGCACGAAGGGCTTCTTTTTCTTTCACAGCAGTGCAATCGCTGTCCGGAAAAAAGCGCTCAATTTCTCAGCAAAGGGGAGAGCCTTTGCCAGGCACATTCTCTGGAAGAAGGGTTTAGCTTTTCGCCTGAGGAATGGATTTGTCTCATTCAACTGCAGCAAGCCCGTGAATTTTCTGCTCTTCGCGCTCTAGATCTTCCGCTTCCGCTTCTCCAAAAGATCTCTCTTCTCTTTCACTACCGCTTGCTGAATTAGGATAATTCACGCAGGAGAGGAAGAGCGCATAGGGCGGGGCGGCCGCGGGTGCCTCTCTGCGGTCGCGGGCTGCAAAAATGCGCGGAATCTCCTCGAGGGCCATTTTTCCGGAGGCCACGCGCAGCATGGCTCCTGCGATATTGCGCACCATTTTGTAGAGAAATCCATTGCCTTCAAAGCTTAAGCACAAGATATCCTTATTTCCCTGGCCAAAGGGCTGTTTTTCTAAAAGAGAAAGATTGTAGATGGTGCGGATAGAGGATCTTTTTTGGATAGCGATCTCGGAGGGCGCGCGCAAAGAGAGGAGGCCTTTTGCTTTATTAGTTTTTTTGCTGTTGGCAAAGGAAGTAAAATCGCGTGTGCCGACAAAGTGCGCTGCGGCTTGAGCGAGCAGATCGCGATCTATGGGATAGGGGGGGCGGTAGGTATAGAGGCGTTGAAAGGGGTCGCGAGCTGAACCGAGATAGAGGTAGTAGTGATAGATTTTAGAAAGGGCGCTAAAACGCGCTTGGAAATGCGCAGGGGCAAGCTCGAGAGCTAAGATGCGGATGTCGAGAGGCAAAAGAGCATTGAGCGAGTAGAGAATCTTGGAGGGATAGAGAATAGCGGGATGCTTAAAGTGTGCCACTTGTCCTAGCGCATGCACTCCGGCATCTGTGCGGCCGGAAGCCTGGAGGGTTGTGCGCATGCGCAGCAAGATACTCAAGGCGTCTTGGACGAGCGTTTGGATGGAGGGCGCGTTATTTTGTGATTGCCAGCCTCCATAGCCGGTGCCGTCATAGGCAATTGTCATCTTATATACAAAATACATGAGATAAAGAGCAGAATGCAGCAAAAGGACTGCATTCTGCAAAAAAAGAAATTAAGAAAGATGTTTGCTGACGAGTTTTGTCATTTCGAACATGTTGACTGATTTTTTTCCGAGGACTTTGCCTAATTTTTCGTCGGGGTTGATCATTCTTTTGTTCTTTGCATCTTGGCATTTATGCGCTTTGATATAAGCCCATAATTTTTTGGTCACTTCTGTGCGCGGCATTGGACCTCGGCCTACGATAGCTGCAAGGTCAGCGCTCAGTTCCAATGGTTGCATGAACTTGGATTCTTTTTTCTTCGCCATTTTTGCTTTTCTCCTGAATAAAAACACTGCATTTTTGCCTATCCATCTAATAAAAGGATAGACGTAATTTTTTTTTGAGCCTTGTCCATAACCTAGCCCCTCATTCGGGGACGAAAATTTCGCGCCCTCCATAATGAGCTCCCAGGCTATGAACAAGGCCATATTCGAGGGTGAGATGTTTATTTCCTCGAATGACAATTTGTATCTCTCTAGGGAATTAATAGTCAAAAAAAATTCTCCCGTATTTCCCTAGAGTTTGTCTTGTTTCCAGGGGGATTTTCAACGCAATTAGATAAAAATGAATGTGTTACAAAAAAAACATTGAAAATTTATTTGGAAGAAAAATTTCATGTCTCTGATTCGGGTCCACCCCTCATTTTAATCCTTTACATTTTTTTTAATGGCACAGCAGAATAGCAAAAATGCAATGCGATAAAAAAATGGAAAACGAGTTAGAGCAGCTAAAAGACCTTCAAAAGCAAATGCAAACATGCGAGTGCGATCAAGGCCGCACGCAGCTTCTCGATCGCCATCCAAAAGTGCAGGCCTTCTTTCAAGCGCCCTGTTCTCAAGGGATGTTCGATTCTCCAGAGAGCCAAATGACTATTAAATCGCTTATTGCCATTGGCCAAGAAAATCTTCTCAAAGCGTATGAGAAAAGAGAGTCTCTGGGCGAATTGCTAGATGAGCTCATCCCCGTGGAAAATTTTTATAAAGATACGGGAGGCATTATTGGATACCACTGCAGCGTGCTGTCTCTATTGCATGCAGACAATCCAGAAGAAAATGCCGACAGCTATCTTCAGCCTCCCCGGTATGATATTTCTTTAGAGACAGAGCAGATCCGCTCCGACATTCTTGAAGGAATACGCGCTCTTCCAAAAGTAGGGGAGTTATATCCTGTGGGAGGAGCCGCAGACCGTTTGCAGCTGATGGATCCACAAACACAGATCCCGCTGCCCGCTGCTAAATTAAATTTTTGTGGAAAAACCCTATTGGAGGGATTGATCGCTGACGTACAAGCGCGGGAATATCTCTATTATCAACTCTTTTCCTCACAAATTACTATTCCCATAGCGATGATGACCTCGCAGGAAAAAGATAATCATCGACAGATACTATCCATTTGCATTCAGAATGATTGGTTTGGTCGCCCACGGGATTCCTTTCAATTTTTCTCGCAGCCGGCGGTTCCTTTGATGGACAAAGAAGGAAAGTGGTTTTGTTCTGCAGAGGGAAAACTTCTTATGAAACCGGGCGGACATGGAGCTATTTGGAAAATGGCGCGCGATAGCGGTGTCTTTGAAGCATGGGAAAAAAAAGGCATCGAAAAAATACTCGTGCGCCAAATCAATAATCCCATCGCTGGAAGCGACTATGGCCTTTTAGCTTTTTTAGGAATTGGATGCCGGGAAAATAAGAAATTTGGGTTCGCCTCCTGTCCGCGCTTAGTGGGGGCTGCAGAAGGCATTAACGTGCTGCTCTGCTCGCAGAATAGCGCGGCAAAGAGCTATTGCCTTACCAACGTCGAATATTGTGACTTTAAGAAAAAAGGCATCGAAGACAAACCAGAAAAGGAGGATAGCTGCCATTCTACTTTTCCTTCCAATACCAATATCCTTTTTGCCGATATTGCCAGTATTAAAGAAGCCATCAAAAAATGTCCCGTTCCAGGGATGATAGTCAATCGGAAGAAAATTCCCCTTTTAGAAGAAAGAGAGGCTGCGCGATTGGAATCGACGATGCAAAATATCGCCGATTATTTTGTCGATTTAAGCGAAAATGTTCTTCAAACCTTTTTAACCTATAACTTGCGCCGAAAGACAATTTCTACAACTAAAAGGGAATATGTTCCCGAGGGATCTTTATTAGAGACGCCCGAAGGCTGTTTTTACGACCTTATGTACAATGCCTATGATTTGCTTGCGCATTTTTGCCAGATACAAGTTCCCCTTCTTCTCTCCCCAGAAGAATATATTAGGAAGGGCCCCTCCTTTATTTTTTTATATCATCCCGCACTTGGCCCTCTTTATTCTATCATAGGGCAAAAGATACGTGGAGGATCGCTATCTTTGCATAGCGAGATGCAGCTAGATATCGCGGAAATTGATTGCGAGGAGCTCGCCGTTCAGGGGAGCTTAATCGTAAGGGCGAAAAATCTTCTCGGCGACAAATCCACTGAAGGGCAAGTGCGCTATAACCGGCAAACGGGCAAATGCACTCTCAAGCGCGTCCGTATTCTCAACGCCGGCATAGACCCTTATGCAAGCCATTGCTATTGGAAAAATGAAATCCATAGAAGAGAGCTTTGCGAAATCGTTCTGCTGGGCAATGGGGAATTCATCGCGGAAGATGTCGTTTTGCGCGGGAACATGCGCATCGAAGTACGAAATGGATTCCGCGTACGGGCCCTCGAGGAAGCGGGACAGCTCCTTTTTATCGAAGAAAAGATCGAAGCTCCCACTTGGCACTGGCGCTATCGCATAGCCGCAAATAGCATCCAATTAGAATTAGAAAAGGCAGCGGATTTGTAAAAATCCGCTGCTTCTGCCCTGTTCACACTTGAGCGGGGATAAGAAGTTTCGTGGAGTTTTGAATGGGCGCTGATTGTGGATTATTATTTTTGCACATTTTGGAGCAAGCTATGGCGACAATGGCTGTAACAGTGATGACGACCACTGCCCAAACAGCGCAAAAGGGAAGAGAGCCGGGATGTTCGCTGGCATATTTCGCTATTTTATCCCATTGCAGACGCACGGCATGAGAGACTTTTGACGCTAGCGAGGCGAGATAGGATCCCAAGTGGGAAAGGTGCTGGCCGACGTAATGCGCCGCCTGTGTGATTTTGTTCCCAATTGTACTGCATACTGAAGCGTTTTCCATGATATTTTCCTCCGATGTGATGTATGTTATCCGCATCAAAATGCGCTGTGCATTTCAATCGAATATTAAAAATTTTGTGCCATTATTAATAGGAGCGTGATTAATGTAAAGGACTGGTTAAGATGGTGTCTACAAAGTTTAATGACTGGATTTTAGCTTTTGTTTGTGCTATCTTAGGGGCGTTGAGATTTAAAAAGGAGCCAGGCGCCATGCTAGGCGAGCAGATTCAAGATCAAATCAAAAGCATTCAAAATCGTCTTTTACATATGTGGAGGTATCTTTGACTTAGGCGCGAAGGAAAAAAAACTCCAAGAGCTGGAATCGGAAATGGAGGCTGTGGATTTTTGGAACGATAATAACGCGGCTCAAAAAACGATTAGCGATGCCAATGAGATTAAAGCCTGGATCATTCCTTACAAAGAACTCCAGCAGAGATTTGACAATGTGAAAGAACTCTTGCCCGAGGCGAACGCCGCGGAAGATACTCTTTTTTTTGATCAGCTGGTTCAAGAGCTGCAAGCCATTGATAAAAAACTTGCCGATCTGGAGATCCGCAAAATGCTCTCCGGAGAGCTCGATGCTAAAAATTGTTATTTGAGCATCAATGCCGGAGCGGGCGGTACAGAGGCGTGCGATTGGGCCAGCATGCTCGTGCGCATGTACCAGCGCTGGATTGCCAAGAGAGGATGGAAAATGGAAATCCTCGATTTCGTGGAGGGTGAGGTCGCAGGTATTAAGAACCTCACCTTGAAGGTCAGCGGCCCATTTGCCTACGGCTATTGCAAAGCCGAACGCGGCGTGCATCGCCTGGTGCGTATTTCTCCCTTTGATGCCAATGCAAGGCGTCACACCAGTTTTGCCTCGGTGGATGTCACTCCAGAAATTGATGATGCCATAGCCATTGACATCAAGCCTGACCACTTGCGGATCGATACTTTTCGCGCGTCAGGAGCAGGCGGCCAGCATGTCAACCGCACCGATTCCGCCGTGCGCATCACGCATATCCCGACCGGATTTGTAGTTTCTTGCCAAAGCGAGCGCTCTCAAATAAGCAATAGGGAAACCTGCATGAAAATGCTGCGCGCCAAGTTATACGAAAAGGAGTTGTTTGAGCGCGAAAGTAAATTGAAAGAAATAGCAGGCGAAAAAAAAGAGATTGCATGGGGCAGTCAAATTCGCAATTATGTATTTCAACCTTATACTCTTGTCAAAGATACGCGCACAAAGTATGAAGTGGGAAATATTGACAAAGTTATGGATGGCGAACTCCTTGACGATTTTATCAATGCTTATCTAAAGGAATTTGGGTAGATGCAATCCGAACAGCATGAAGAAATTCCCGGCCTTGATATTCGCTACAGCACGCTTGCGGATGCACCCGTGCTGCGTCAGTGGCTGCAGATTCCCCAAGTGCAGCACTGGTTTCCCGTCGCAGAGGATAAAGAAATCGAAGATGCTGTGCAGTGTTGGATTGGCTTTAGCCGCTACAGCTCTAGCTTAACCGCCACGTTTGACAAGGGTCAGACGCTTTGTGGCATTGGAACGCTTTTCCTCATGCCTTATCGCAAAGTAGCGCATCACTGCCTGTTTAAAATGGTCGTCGACCCGCAATACCAACGTAGGGGAGTGGGTGCTTCTCTTTTAAAAAACCTTAAGCATTTGGCGAAGAATTATTTTCATTTAGAGAGCATGCATATCGAAGTTTTTGAAGGAAATCCCTTTATTCGCCTTTTGGAAAAAAACGACTTCCATGAATACGCAAGGCAAGAAAAATTCGTCAAAGAAGGCGATGTGTATTTAAGTCGGATTCTTTATGCCGCGCAGCTGTAAAATAATAACATGAATGAAAAACACAAAGATCCTTTAACTTTTCGCTTGAGCTCTCTAGAAGATGGGCATTATCTGGCCAGATGGCTTTCCGAGCCTAGCATACTGCGCTGGTTTCCCATGTACGATGCGCGGGAGATTGACGATGCTGTGCGCATTTGGCTTAGCTATTCGCGCATCCATGCCTGTTTAACAGCGGATTGGGAGGGCAAGCCTTGCGGACTTGCCAACCTCTACATTCAACCTTTTAAGAAATTGGCGCACACGTCGCTTTTTTCCATCATTGTGCAAAAGGAATTCAGGAACAAAGGCATTGGCGCTCGGCTGCTCGAGGAGCTGATGAAATTAGCCAAAAGAAAATTCCATATTGAAATTCTGCATCTCGAAGTCTACGAGGGCAATCCCGCGAAAAAACTCTACGAGAGAATGGGATTTGTCGAATTTGGCTATCAAACGCACTTCATTAAAGAAGAAACCGGATATCTTGGAAAATTTTTCATGCAAAAAGTTTTATGAAGCTCTTCTCTTTTTTTCAATACTTTTTTCCTCTTAAATTGCTGCCTGCTAAAAGCAAATCTCCTACCACTACTTTAGGAGAGCACTATGATTTGCAGTCTATTTATGAAAAGCTCAATGCGCGCTATTTTAACGACCAGCTCGATCTCAACATCACTTGGTTTGGTTCTCCTCATCGAAAAGTCAAAGCGCAACGCATTCTGGGCCTCTTTGATTTTCAGAGTCGATTGATCAAAATCCACCGCTTGCTCGACCATCCGCGTTTTCCTCCCTATTTCATTTCCTATATCGTATATCACGAAATGCTGCACAGCGTTCTTCCCCCACTTAGAAAGATCCGTGGGCGAAGAGCTGTCCATCACGGAAAATTTAAAGAGAGAGAGAAGGTTTTCGCCGATTATGAGCGAGCCAGGGATTTTGAAAAGCAGAATCATAAGTTATTTTTTTCAGCGCGAGATAATTGGGATTATCATGGCAGGACATAGTAAATGGGCAAATATCAAGCACCGCAAAGGCAAGGCGGATGCGATGAAGGGAAAAATTTTTTCTCGGTTGACAAAGGAGATCATTAGCGCTGTAAAACAAGGGGGAAGCGATCCCAAGTCAAACACCAAATTGCGGATGGCCATACAAAAAGCGCGCGCGGCAAATCTTCCCAATGACAACATTGAGCGCAATATTAAAAAAGCGTGCAGCGCTGATCAGGCGGATTTTTCCGAAATTCTCTACGAACTGTACGGATACGGAGGAGTGGGAATCATTGCGGAGATCTTGACAGACAATAAGAATCGCGCTTCTTCCGATATGCGCATCGCTACTAATAAGAAAGGAGGAACCATAGCCAGTCCGGGCTCTGTGTCTTTTAATTTCGAACGCAAGGGAGTCATAGAAGTCTTTAAAAAGAATGCGGAAGAAGACGCCCTTTTTCTCGCTGCCACAGAGGCGGGAGCAGAAGATTTTGAAGCGGTCGAGGATGCCTTTTTTATTACGACTTCACCAGATCAGCTCTATCAAGTAAAAGAAAAACTTAACAAAGTAGGCATTGTTTGCGAAGAAGCAGAATTGCAAATGATACCTAAAAATTATATTACCTGTGATCCTGAAAACCAAAAGTTGAATCTAGAACTCATCGATTATTTGGAAAATCTCGACGATGTCGATGCTGTTTATCATAATATGAAAATTGAATAAAAATAATTTCATTCCATGAGTTAACTCTTTTAGTTTATTTAAAAAACTAATAAAATCTCTAATTATGAGTGCTTTGACGGTATTAAGACAATTTGAAACAGCTGCTTATGATGCCCAAAAAGCGCATCTTAAATCGCCTCTTGTTTATCGCTTGGATGGACAAGTAGTCTGCGATTCTTCTGCGTCTGCAAAGGATAAAAAGCTCCATCAAGATACGTGGCGCGTCTTTATTGATCGCGTTAAAAATGTGCTCGGCGAGCCCAAATACCAATGGATTTGCCGGCGCTATAAGATTAATCCCGAAAGGATGCAAGCCCTTGGTAAGCCTTTGCTTTCCGCATACGTGGAGCTCTTTTCCATCGGCGCATCGCAAATCTTTACGCGCGATATAAAAAGAATGCTGCCCGAGGGAAGCAAAATTAAACAGATCACGCGCAAAACATTGTGTGAGAAGTTTTATCAGGCGCAGCCTTTCTGCAATATTCTAGGCCCTTACTTAAACCCTACGGACATTTCGGGGCCCCCTACCGTGTTTAAGGCTTGGTTTATGCATGATCTGATTTTGATGGATCGAGAAAAGCAAATCCTTTTTTCCGATATCCAAAACCTGTCCTTTTCCGCGTTTTTAGAACGGTTTTGCAAAGTCATAGTCAATCGAGAGCTTGTGGAGAAGCAGATTATTCCCGTTCCTGGAGTCAACGGGCAGCTCGATTTTTATCGCGTATACAAAAAAATCTGCACAGGCAGTGGGCTTGTCGCTTACGCTCTAAAGCCCGCCGCCGCCGATTCTGCGCTGAACCCTCTTTTGATTTTCCGACCCACGCAAATGGCGCCTTCTCAAGAAGACGCTTTTCCCAGTTATTTAAATGATCTGGAGCCCACTATAGGCCTATCGGGATATTTAGGAGCAAAAGCTTCTCTAGAGCAGCTCATCAACGATTCTTCCTTTGTCAAGCCGGGCGAGATGATACATATCGCAGGATACAGCTTGGGTGGCGCCCATGCGCAGTTGTTCCTCGCAGACTATTTTCCCAAAGTCTCTTCCGCCTATTTTTTTAGTAATCCCAGCGTAGATCGCCAGACAGCAGAGCGCTTTGCCGCCGGCATTCAAGCGAGCAATCGCCAAGAGCCGCTGAATTTATATATTTTCCGCACTTACAAAGATTTCGTGCATTGCGCAGGAGAGATGCACGTAGGGTGCAATGTTACCCATCCCAGCGTGAACATCATCGTCTACAACGTCAATCACGAAGACCATACGATTGATGCGCTTTCTCAGCATTCTTTCAAAATATTTGACAACAGTAACATGAATTATCGCATGCAATGCGTAAAGAATCCCCAAGAACTATTCAAACAATTAGATAATTCAAAACGCGGCGCTGAAGTTTTATGGTATGAGAGAATGCGTCAAATCTGGGGTAGAGTAGCACATTTCCTCCTCTCTATTCTCCACACCTTACTCACAGCCATCAAAAAACTCCTCGCCATAAAAATCCTCCGCAGCAGCCAAGATTAGTCTCAGAGAATGTCCTCTAATGCTTTTTTTTCCGCCGGTGGCGGTGATGGTGCCAGAATTTTGCTGCGAGGGGGAGGAGTGTCAGGGCGCCGAGGACGTAGAGGGCAAGTTGTACCTTTTCGTTGAATATGGCTTTTAGGGAAAAGCGATTGTTTTTTTCGAAAAAGGAGCTCAGGCCAGAGCCGCCTTGGGCGAGAATGTACGATAGAGGCAGGATGCCTAGCCACGTCGTCCAGATAAATGTCCATCTTTTGATCTTAAAACAGGCTGCGGCGCTATTAATCATCCAGTAGGGGACCAGGTGCGTTAGGCGAAAGAAGAGCAAAAAGCTGATTTGATTGGCTTGGATGTGTTTTTCTAAATTAAAGAAAAACTTTTTTTTCCTTTTATGCAGCAGAGGGATAAAAGCTACGCCCACAGCTTCATAAAAAAGATAAGCGCCGAGCGTTTCTGCAAAAGAGATGTAGAAAATGGCTAGCGGAAGCGGAAAGAGGAAACCGGCTAAAAGCCCGAGCAAAATGGAATCCGGGATGATTAAGCAAATGGAAATGGCAAAAACAGCAATGAAAAGCAGGGCCGATAGCAGGGGATGAGCATGGGCATAGGACTTCCATGCATCATGAGTAGCCCGCAGATGATGGAAGGTAATATTATCTTTCCAATGAGAAAAGTAAAAAATGATCATCGCTATGAGGATTGCGCAAAGCGGCAAGAAAGCCAGATACTTTTTCATTGCAAATTTTCATTTTTTGGGCCTGTTACAAAAGTGCCTAGACGGGACGCATCCTCCTTGGAAATGGATTCATAGCGAAAATCATTCTCAGGAGAAAGCACCCCTTCCATGAGAACTGCGAGGCGGCGCACATTATTGCGCGCAAGCAGCGAGTGCGCGACTGCGCAAAAACGCTCGTAGCTCAATTGTTTTAAACTCTCGACCCTTTTTTCAACCCAGGAAAAGTCTTCATAATCAAATGCAAATTTATTGAGACGGGCGGCCATGAGGGGCATGTTCTCAGGAGGCATGGAAATGAGAGTGATGAGGTTATCGCGCAGCGAATCAAAACGCTCGAGGGAAATGCGCTCGGCGAGATTTTTGTCGAAATCTTCTAAAAAGAGTTCAAAGCGCGCTAAAAGTTCCGATGCGCAGTGCGTACTAGATTGCACGGCGAAAAATTGCAACAGCTGGCGCTGCTCTTCGCAATCCCATGCTTTGGCAAAGTAAGCGGTTTGCTGCTTGGTGCGCAAGGTATCAAAAAAGGCATTTTCCAAGGCCTTGCCCAAAATCTGTTGAATGCCTCTTTTTTCAAAGGTAAAGTCTCCTTCTTGTAAAAGTAAAACGACGCCGTTGCCTTGCCGCTGGGTAGGCAGAATAATTTTTCGTGGACGGTTAGCATCTGAGAGCAGCAGGATTTTTTCCTTAACGTGTTTTTCGACTGGGTAGTCATTGCAGGGGAGGGCCTGTGATAAAGAAAAATCTAAAAAGTTTGCTTCTTCTTGGCCGATGTTTCCATAAAACAGAGATTGGCGATAAACGCATTGCAGCAGATTTTCTTTAAAGTCATTAAACTGTTCAAGAGTGATGTTTTGAATAGCTCGGGCTTTTTCCTCGTTTGTCGGCATTTGCATTAGTATGCCATTAATCTGATGTTTAGCTTGGGCAACGGGAAGTTCCTTAGAAGCGTTATTGTAGCTATCGGCGAGCGAGGTGCGATAAATAGCAAACTCTTCCGCTGTGCAATCCACCTGTGTCATTCCATCAAAAATCTTTAGCATTAGCAGGGGAGCCTTGTCGCTGTATCCATTGATGCCAATTTTAAAAGAGAGGCGATCGGAAAGGATCTGGCTAGAAAGTCCCGCAGAAGCGGCATAAGAAAGCGTGGGAGATAGCTTTTGGGAAAATGCGTGAATATAAAGATCGAGAAGGACTTGAGAGACGGCAGAGTGATCAATGAGAGGGGATTTAAAGGTATGTAGGAAGGAGACTTCAGGGACTTTATAACGCGTGTCGGAGACGTAATAGCTTTTTGTTTGTGCATCGCTGCGCAAGAGCACAGGAGACTCCAAAGTAGAAGAAGAAGAGATCAGCTCGATATTTTCGGGAAGATAGGGATTGGGAGAAGGCAACTGAATGCGCGCATCGACGCTGTGCGCTTCCCAGGTGGTTAAAGCGGGGGAGGATATTTTTTTGATCGCATATTCCGCGTTCATCCACTTTTCTTTTTTATTGGGCTGAATACCAGTCTTGCCAGGGTCTGCGAGAACGCTGTAGAGGCAAGTGGCAGGGGTGAGTGTTTCCAAGAATTTTGAGAGGAATTTGGGATCGAATTGCGAAGGAATGTAGCTCTTTTGCGGAAATGTCGCAAGGTCTTCATAAGGCATTTGCGAAGCGATGTTCATGATGGTGTCAAAGGCGTCATTGCGCGATTGATAT
>DASXPV010000093.1:0-16981 GCA_036493355.1 Rhabdochlamydiaceae bacterium | reverse complement strand
AAAAATGTAGTCCTTTTAACGCCTGTCAGGCGACGAAACTTTTCGTCGTCCAGATCCTTTACCATTTCGAATTTCATCATACCTCCACACTTTTGGAGGACGAGTATACTCAAAAGTTTAGTTTCGAAAGAAGTCTAATTTATAAACTTGCTGTTTTAAAGAGGGCTTGCTTTAAAATGTTAAATTATTGAAATTTAGATAATTAAATTAAATTCAATATTATATCGATTAAAGATGGTTTTCGACTCGGAAAGCTTCTGGTTATTAAAAATTAACTAATAACCATTTTTTATTTTAATAATTTCTTGTTTTCATAAATTGAGTGAAATTGATAATCTCCCTCGCTTTGATTTTTCACCTGGAGATTAATTATGAAACATTCCTTACGTCTATCGTGTCTATTTGGATTTACAGTTTGCCTTTCCCAAGCCCTAAACGCTGCATTGACCCCAGCATGCACACACTCCGCTAGCATTTGCGAAGTGGAAGAGTATAGTGTTTTTGTCTCTAAGCAAATTACCCAAGCCGCCGAATCCATCCTTTCACTTCCCTCAGAGGAACAAACCTACGAAAACACCCTTGGCGCCTGGAATCAGTTATACACTGATCTATCCCAGCACTTTCAGATGCTGCACATCATTGCCGACTCCAATTCTCCCTCCAATGAAACAGCCTATCTGGCCATCAAAAACCTCAACGCATTTCTCGCCTCGACGCAGAATTATCCTCCCCTCTATCGCATTCTCGAAGACAGCGCCTTGCGCACCCTTCGCGACAGCGAAAGCACCTCCGCCCAGCGCGACATCGCCATATGCTTCATCAAGAACACTCGTCAGGGCTCCATCGAGCTGCCCACCATCCCCTCCCAAGGCTACAACAACGCCTGCGACACCGACTGCGCCGTCTACTACCTCTCGCACGAAGAGAGCTATCAAATCCTGCTCGTCGGCAAAAATAGTCGCGATCACGATTATGGAGATAGAGAAGGATATGGAGATAGGGAACGTAAATACGGAGGTTCTGCTGAAACTGGATACGATATAAGATGGGGCGATCCAGATGGAATAAAGCATGGTGCATATTTCAAAGGAGAAGCTCACGACAATAAGGGAAATCATGCTGAACTAGAATTCAGACACAATAATGAAGGTAAGGGGCGTGCAAATATCCGGGCAGGGCGTACTTGGGATGAAGAATAATTATAAAAGTATTTTTTTCTTTTTTTTAGGACTTGCTTCACTTTATCTTTGGAGTAATGTAATTAAGCAGAAAAAGATGCCCAATATCAGAGATTGGGCTTCTTACTTTGTACCTTTGAATATTAAAGGTTATTCAGCGGGTCGCATTCCGTATTTTGAAGCAAGAATAGAAGATAAATCAATTAAAGTAAAACTTGATTTAGGATATCAGGGCAATCTAAGCCTTCCAGCCGAATTCATTCAACAGCTGACTGCTAAAATTTTGGTTGGTTCAACATTAAGTGGTGGAATGAAAGGAAGGACATATGAAAATGATGTCTATCATATGCCCAGTGTAGATATTGGACCTATTTGTTTTTTCCCTGTTTTAGCTGATGAAACAAATTTAGAGTTCAATGAAGACATTGAATTAGGGACAAAAGATGAAAACGCTAAAGACGATCCTGTGGCAATTTTAGGTTGGCGTACTTTCAATAGTTTTAACTTTTTAGTCGATTGTATTCATCAATCACTTATTTTATGTGATAGCTTACAAACACTAAAGCAGCATGGATATCCTACTGAATTTTTCACAGAATCTCCACTGCTCTTAGATCGGGGATCTCTTGATTTTGAAGTAATGACAAGTATGGGTAAACTGCGTTGTGTATTGGATACCGGTTGTACCTTTAATTTTCTAAATAAAGATGAAGATGATACCCATAGAGTTTTAAAACATGGAGATATCGATCTTCTTCACCACTTTAATCCGGAAAATGAAGATTTAATGAGTTTCGATTTGGATAAAGAATGCAAGTTGACAAATTTCCAAATTGGGGATAAGGATTTTGGGCCAATGAGCTTTTTGCGCATTAAATCGCCACTCGATATTGATGCATTTATAGGGATGGAGTTTTTCAAAGAGACAGTCGTGTTCTTTGATATCGAAAACCGCAAGGTCTATTTTTGGGAACCACTAGATTCGAAAGCAAAAAAAGCCAAAAGTTGTTTGGATTGCCATGAAAATTGATCGCAAGGGGCTTTTTTTCTTTTTTAGTGGGCTTGCAGGACTCTTTTTTCTAATCAATCAGAATGGAGAGAGTTCTCAAGCTTCTTACTTTGTGCCTTTGAAAATAGAGGGATTTACATCTGCTGCTATCCCCTATTTTGAAATGACAGTCGAAAATAAGTCTATTAGAGCTAAGCTTGATTTGGGATATCAGGGCAGCTTAACCCTTCCAACTGAGTTCATACAAAAGCTTTCGCGCAAACGTTTACATGGATCGGAGTTTTCTTATGGAATGAAAGGAAAAACATACGAGAAGGATGTCTATGAAATTCCTGGCATAAAAATTGGACCTATGGCTTTTTTTCGTATTTTTGCTGAAGAAGCGAGCTTAGAATTCGAAAGGGATGTCAAATTTGGAAAAAAAGATGAAAATATTGAAGAAGATTCCGCGGTATTAGGTTTGTGTACTTTATATCGCTTTAATTTTTTACTCGATTGTCTACATCAATCGCTTATCTTATGCGACAGTTTGCAAACGCTTAAGAAACACGGATACCCTATTGAATCTTTTACTGAAACTCCTTTGCTTTTTGATCGAAGATTTTTTGAATTCGAGGCAGTGAGTGACATGGGCACGCTGCGTTGTTTATTGGATACCGGTTGTACCTTGAATTTCCTAAATAAAGACGAAGAAGATAATAGCCATATGGTTCTACGTGGAGATATTGATCAACTGCACGTTTTCAATCCTGAAAACGAAGATTTAATGAGCATCGATTTAGATAAAGAATGCAAGTTGACAACTTTCCAAATCGGAAATAAGGATTTTGGCTCTATGTATTTTGATCGCATTAAGTCTCCACTCGATATTGATGCACTTATTGGGATGGAGTTTTTCAAAAAGACAGCTGTGTTCTTCGATATGCAAAACCGCAAGGTCTATTTTTGGAAACCATCCGATGATGATTAAACTCTAATCCATTGATTATAAGAAGTTTTAAATATATAATAGATTTTAATTTTGTAACTATGTTACAATCCAAACAGTCGATGAAGACAAACGCGCTATATGGCAAAGAAATCGGATGGGTACTTTAAAGATACGCAGCTGTATGAGGAAATTCTTAAACACATTTATGCAAGAAAATATCGCTTAACAAAGCATGCAATGGAAGAGCTAAAAAAAGACGATCTAGAATTGAGAGATGCGATATATGTTTTAAAAACAGGTGAACATAACAGCAAAAAAACTGGATACGATATCCATAACCAGACGTGGAAATATGCTATTGAAGGAAAGGCAGAAGATTTAAAAAAGAGTGTTAGAGTAATTATTGCGTTTGTTGACGAAATGTTGATCATTACAGCCATGGAGTTATAAATATGAAAAGAAAAAGAGAAACATTCATATTTGAGGGACTAGGATTTCCAATTGAGCTCATTAATTGCCCAATGAAAAAAGTAATTGGAGAGTGGGTAATTGATGTTGATCTGGACGCCCTTCAGCTATTTGTTTTCAAGGGGCTCATTCATAAGCCATATCCTCTAACTGGAAGAGAGATGAGGTTTATGAGGAAATTCATGGATTTAACAACAGAAGAATTCGGCAAAAAGTTAGGCGTAACGCATGCGGCTGTAGTTAAATGGGAGAAAGAACAAGTCAGAATGAGCTCTATATACGATGTGTATATCCGAATGTTATGCATGAATAGTCTTAAAGCCACAGGAATCAACTCTATTTTTAAAGAAATCAGCCCTGAGACGTTGGCGAAAGCGAAACAGTGTAAAGAACCCATGCCGGTGAACACAGCTGATTTATTAAAAGCGGCGGTCTAGCTTACTTTGCGGGCATTGCTTTCTGATTTTATACATTCATAAACACAAATCACAACAGATGACATGCGGCAGCATGCTGCGGGGAGATCTCCTTGAATGCCGGCACTACAGTATGGCAGATCTCCTTGGCGTAGGGACAGCGCGAAGCGAAGGGGCAGCCCGGCGGCGCAGCGAGCGGAGAGGGGATTTCGCCTTTGAGCAGGATGCGATGGCGCGAGCGCTCGAGGCGAGGGTCGGGGATGGGAATGGCTGAGAGGAGGGCTTGGGTGTAGGGGTGCTGGGGGGAGCGGTAGAGCGCTTCCGCGGGGGCGATTTCGACGATGTGGCCTAGGTACATGACGGCAATGCGGTGAGAGATGTATTTGACCATGGCGAGGTCATGCGCGATGAGGAGATAGGAGAGCCCGAGCTGCTCTTGGAGTGTTTTGAGGAGGTTGATGATTTGCGCTTGGACAGAGACGTCGAGGGCGGAGATGGGCTCGTCGCAGACGATAAAGCGCGGCTGGATGGCAAGCGCGCGGGCGATGCCGATGCGCTGGCGCTGGCCGCCGCTGAACTCATGGGGAAAGCGGCCGGTGGCTGTGCGGCTGAGTCCGACAAGGTCGAGGAGGCGCGCGATGGCGCCGGTGATCTCGGCGTCGGGAAGGGCCTTGTGGATGCGCAGGGGCTCGGCGATAATTTCGCCTGCGGTCATGCGGGGGTTGAGTGAGGCGTAAGGATCTTGGAAGATCGCCTGGGCGGTGCGGCGGAAGGCGTGCAGCTCTTTGCGGCTGAACGCGGCGAGGTCTTTGCCTTCAAAGAGGACTTGGCCGGAGTTTGGGCGCTCGAGAAAGAGGAGGCAGCGCCCTGTTGTGGATTTGCCGCAGCCGCTTTCGCCAACAAGGCCGAAGGTCTCGCCAGGATAAATTGTGAAGGAGACGTCTTCAATGGCGCGCAGAGTTTTGCCTTTGACGGGATAGCGTTTGCTCAGGTGCTTCACTTCGAAGAGGGGCGTCATGTTTGGCCTCGCTTGTCGTGTAGAAAGCAGGCAGCTTGATGATGAGGAAAAACCGCGAGAAGGGGCGGCGGCTCGAGGGCGCAGATCTGCATGGCGTCATCGCAGCGCGGGCAGAAGGCGCATCCCGCGATGGGTACGCTGAGGTTGGGGGGTACGCCTTCAATGTTGTGCAGGCGGTGTTCTTTGGGTTGGTTGAGGCGCGGTATAGCTTGCAAGAGGCGGCGCGTATAGGGATGCTGCGGACGGGAAAATAACTCCTCTACGAGGGCATCCTCGACAATTTTCCCGGCGTACATCACGAGAACTCGATCACAAAAGTGCGCGACGACGCTTAAGTCATGCGTGATTAAGATGACGCTCATCTTCATCTCTTGTTTCATCGCTTGCAACAGATCCAGGATCTGGGCTTGGATGGTGACGTCGAGCGCGGTGGTCACCTCGTCGGCGACGAGTAGGCGCGGGCTGCAGACGAGGGCGATGGCGATGAGGGCGCGTTGTCTGAGACCGCCGCTCAAGGTATGGGGATAGGTGGCAAAGCGCTCTTGGGGTGAGGGGATGCCGACCTTGGCGAGCATGTCGAGAGCGCGCTCGCGCGCCTCTTTTGAGGAAAGGGAGGGAAAGTGACGGCGGATGCCCTCGACGATCTGATCGCCGATTTTCATGGTGGGGTTGAGAGAGGTCATGGGATCTTGAAAGACCATCCCGATCTCTTTGCCGCGCACTTTTTGCATGCTCTGCTCAGAAAATGCAAGAAGGTCTTGGCCTTTGTAAAGGATGTTTCCTGAAAGGCGCGCGGTGTGCTTGGGCAACAATTGCACGAGAGCTTTGGCGGCGGCGCTTTTGCCGCACCCAGATTCTCCGACAATGCCAATGGTCTCTTCTTCCCCAATGGAAAAGTCCAAGCCGCGCACGGCGTGAAGCGAGCAGCCTTGCGTGTGAAAGAAGACGTTGAGATCTTTTACGCAAAGCAGCGAATCGCTCATCGGCGCAGCCTCGGATCTAAAGCATCGCGCAGGCCATCGCCGAGCACGTTAAAGCTGAGCATTGTCCAGCTGATGAGAATAGCGGGAAAAAATAAGCGCCAGGGATAATAGCGCAAGGCGGGCAGGCCGTCATTGGCCATCGTGCCCCAGCTGGCGACGGGGGCTTGTACGCCAAGGCCTAAAAAGCTCAAAAAGGCTTCGGCAAAGATTGCACTAGGAATGGTGAGGGTCAAGGTGACGATGATGGGGGCCATCGCATTGGGAATGAGGTGGCGGAAGAGCACCCGCCGATGCGAGGCGCCAAGGGCATAGGCCGCCGTGACATAATCGAGCTGTTTGATTTGTAAGATTTGGCTGCGCACGATACGCGCCATATTGATCCATCCCGTAAGCGTCAGAGCGAGGATAATCGAGGCGATGCCGGGTCCGATGACGACCATAAGCAGGATCACGACGAGAAGGTAGGGGATAGTGCAGAGGACATCGGCGCAGCGCATCATCCACTCGTCCAGCTTGCCGCCGAAGAGAGCGGCAATAGATCCGTAAAGAACGCCGATGACAAGGTCGACAAGCGAAGCGGTAATCCCTACAAAAAGAGAGATCCGCGCGCCCCACCAGCATCGGGTAAAGAGGTCGCGGCCCAGCTCGTCTGTGCCGAGCCAAAAGTGGGCGTTAGGCGGTTGGTTTTTTAGTTCCAGATGGGTTTCATAGTAATTGTAGGGAGAGAAGAAGGGAGCGAAAATAGCCATCGCCGTGAGAAAAATCAAAGTGTATAGCCCAAAGAGTGCAAGGCGGTTTTTACAGAGGCGCTGCCAGGCGTCTTTCCAATACGAGGCGCCAACGGGAGAAAATGCCTCTTCTTTTTGTGCCTTTTCTTCTGCGGTAAGAGGGGAGAAGAGCAAGTCACGTTCCATCGGAATTCATCCAGGTGATGCGAGGATCGAGGATGCAGTATAAGACATCGACGATAAAAATACAGAATATGAGCAGCGCGCTGTAGAAAATCGTCGTTCCCATAATCATCGTGTAGTCGCGGTTGGTAATACTGGAGACAAACCATTGACCCAATCCCGGGATGCCAAAAATCTTTTCAATGGCAAAGCTCCCCGTGAAGATGGCCGCAGAGAGTGGCCCTAAGTAGGCAATTACGGGAAAGAGCGCATTTTTCAGAACATGGCGCACAGCGATTGCAAAGGCATTGAGCCCCTTTGCCTTGGCCGTGAGGATGAAATCCTGCTGGAGAACTTCTACCATATTGGCGCGGGAGAGGCGCGCGATAAAGGCCATTGGAAGAGCGGCAAGGGAGAGGGCGGGCATGATCGAGTGGCTAAAGCTGCCCCAGCGCGCGACGGGGAGCAAGTCCCATTGCATGGCAAGCAGGTACTGCATAAAAGAGGCTAAAATAAAGCTGGGTACCGAGATGCCGAGAACGGCGATCACCATCGTGACATAATCTTGCCAGCGCTGGTGATGGAAGGAAGCCAGGCATCCCAGGAAAATCCCCCCACCCACCGCGACAAAAAAGGCTTCGATCCCCAATGTCAAGGATACAGGAAAGCCTTGAGCGATGATCTCATTCACGGTTCTTCCCTGGTATTTGAAGGAGGGGCCGAGATCGCAATGCAAAATCCCTTTTAGGTATTTTCCGTATTGCACAAGCAGCGGCTGATCTAACCCGTAGTGCTTGCGCAGAGCGTTGAGGATCTCTTCGGGGATGGCTTTTTCCTGGATAAAGGGATCTCCTGGAATGGAGTGCATAAGTGCGAAGGTGAAGGTGATGATGACGAATAAGGAGCAGAGTAAAATGACAATCTTTTTAAGGAGAAACAGCATCAATATAGGCCCATTTAAAATCTATGTCGGCAAGCTCGGAGAGAAAGACATCCTTGACATAGGATTTCTTCAGATAGCTTCCTGTGTAAAAATAGATCGGAAGAATGGGCATCTCATCCATCAAAATCTTTTCCGCTTCGAGGAGAATATTCATGCGCGCATCGGGGTCAATCGTCTGGTCTGAGCGCTCCAAGAGCTTGGTATAGGCGGGATTGGTCCATTGCGAGAAATTATCAGTACTGGATAAATAGCGGTAGTTATCGAGAAAGGTGATAGGGTCGTAGTAATTGGCGATGCCGCCCATTCGCGCCACTTGGAATTTATGATGGCGCTGCTCGTCTAAAAAGACTTTCCACTCCTTGTTTTCCAAATGCACGGTGATCCCTAAGGCATCGCGCCACTGCTGCTGAATCGCCTGGGCGATCTTGGCGTGCGATTGCAGAGTATTGTAACTCAACGTCAGGGAGGGAAACTCCTCGGCCGTGAGATTTAACTCCCCAAGAGCTAATTGAAAAGCTGCTCTTGCGCCCTCAATGTCCGCATCGGAAAAGTAGCGGCGATCCTGGCTGCAGAGAGAAGGGGGAATGAAGCTAGTCGCAACGCTTTGTTTGGATTGCGTGACGTTATCAATAATTGCCTTGCGGTTGATGCTCAAGGCCAGCGCGCGCCGCAAGTTGGCATTTTGCATCAGAGGATCTTTGGTATTGCAGATGTAGTAGTAAATCCCCGCCATCTGATAGGTGTTCACGTTGCGCAGAGAAGGAAGTGCATCTAGAGGCAGGCTAGACAAAGGAGCTCCTGCCCAATCGAGATCTCCATTGTTGAACATGCTGAGCTCGGTATTCTCATCATCAATAATGAGAAGGTGGATGCGGTCCAATTTGACGCTCTCTTTATCCCAATAGTTAGGGTTCTTCTCCAAAATGATATAATTCATGGGGCGCCACTCTTTCAAACAAAAGGGCCCGTTGCTCACGTAGAAAGCATTCTGTTTATCTGCCCATCCGGGATGGGTGGAAACGATATGTTGCGGAGTGGGTAGATAGGAAAATGTCGCCAGCATCGCAAGAAAAGAGGGGGTAGGGTGCTCCAATTCGATGCGCAGAGTGCGCGCGTCCAGAGCGGCAACGCCCACTTCTTGCACAGAGCACTTCTTCATGCGAGCGCATTTGGCATTTTTTATAACGAATAGGTCCGAGGCTGCCTCTGAGGGAAACGCGGGGTCGAGGATCGTCTTCATGGTGGTTTCAAAATCGTAAGCCGTGACAGGTTGGCCGTCTGACCAGAGTGCTTCGCGCAGAAAAAACGTATAGATTTTCTTATCTTCGGAGATCTCGAACCTTTCGGCCAGCGCATTATGCGGCTTGCCATCTAGGCCAAAGCGCATAAGCCCGTCAAAACACATCTTAACAAAGGACGCCGACGTCGCGTCGTTGGGCTTGCGTGGGTCGATGCTTAAAGGCTCGAATTTAAGGTTGAAGCGCAGCTCTTGGGCCTTGGGCCTATTTTCCTTAGCCCTCCTTTCGCAACTGCAGAGAAAGAGGCCAAAAAAAAGCCAGGTGGCGACAAAAGCTTTGCTCATGAAATCCTTAGTCAAAAGCCAACATTCTAGTTCATTTTTGAGAAAACGGGCAATAATTTATCTTAAGCAACTCATTATTAATCGATTACGGTATTTTAATTCGCAAACGTCAGATAATTAATAGATTAAACAGATAAAAAAATTATATTTTTTATTGTTAAAAAATTTAATAATTATGTATAATTGTTTTTAGACGTTAATTTAACTTAATAAAAGGAGGTAATTGTGTCTATTGTTTCATCATTAAGATCATTGGTTTACGGAGATCCCGTGGCTGCGGTTGAAACGCTTAGCAAATGTGGGCAAATTGTTATGATCCCGAAGCAAAGTGGCGCCGTTTATTATAAGGCAATGGAGGATGCGCAGAATGCTGCTAAAACCATTTTAAAGTCTGCTGATAGACTGGATTTAACGACATTAAGTGTTGTTCAAGAGAATTTGAAACTAATGCGAGACTACCTTGTGATAACGGCATCCGTCAAAAGAGCGGCAGGCAGCACCGGTGAAACTCCTGCGAGTGTAAAAACTGCGCATAAGTATTTTGAAACTGCAATTGAGGCTACTCAACAAGCAATTACAAGAGCAACCAAAGATAACTTTGTACATATTGATCTTAAAGGATCACTTTCTTAAGCCAAATCTGCGTTTCTAACGATCGTAAAGCCCTGCTTCGGCAGGGCTTTTTTATTGGAAAAAATAGCTATTATGGCTAAAATCCTAGGCCATGAAATACTCACTGAAGTCTGGTAATAAAATTCATTTCACAAGCCTGGGGTGCGCCCGCAATCTGGTCGATACCGAGGTCATGATCGGCCTCGTCCTCAAGGCGGGGTATGAGATCACAGACCGCCTCGAAAAGGCGGATTTTCTCGTCGTCAACACATGCGGCTTTCTGGCCTCTTCGCGTCAAGAGTCCAGCGATACGATCGGCGATCTCTTTCAGGAAAAGAAAAAGGGCGCCAAGGTCGTCGTCGTCGGATGCATGGTGCAGAACCACAAAGAAGAATTAAAAGCGCGCTTTCAAGACATTCATTACTTCTTGGGATCGGGCGACATGGAGCGGATTCTTGAGGCTATTCAAGCCCCTGTTAGCGGAGAGGCAGTCACTTCCGCGCGCAGCTACTTAGAGTGGGGAGAGGTGCCGCGCCGCATTTCTACGCCAAGCCACTATGCCTATCTCAAGATCGCCGAAGGGTGTGCCAAGCGCTGCGCGTTTTGCATTATCCCAAAGATCAAAGGTCCTTTGCGCAGTAAGTCGCAAGAACAGGTCGTTAAAGAGTTTTCGCTGCTGCTCGATCAGGGCGTCCACGAGGTGATTCTCATCGCGCAGGATCTGGGGGATTACGGCAAAGAGCGCAAAGAGACGCAAGGTTTGGAAAACCTTTTACAAAAGCTCTTGGAAAACCCACGCTCATTTTGGCTGCGTTTGCTTTATCTCTATCCCGATGAAATTAGTGAAGAGCTGATTGGCCTTATGGAAAAAGATGCGCGCATCTGTCGCTATTTGGACATGCCTATTCAGCACATTAACAATGCAATTCTCAAAGCGATGCGCCGCAAGACCTCGCGCGAGCAGATCATACGCACAATTGAAATGCTGCGCGAGCGCGTTGCGGGAATTGTGATCCGCACCTCTTTGATGGTGGGCTTCCCCGGGGAGACTGAGGAGCACTTTGAAGAACTCGTGCAATTTGTCCGCGATTATCCCCTGGATAATGTGGGGATTTTTAAATACTCGCGCGAGGAGGAGTCCTCGTCTGCAAAGCTGCCTAATGCCGTTAGCGAAGAGATTAAGCAGGCGCGTTTTGAGCGCTTGGCCGCCGTGCAAAGCGAGAGCGTCAAAGAGAGGAACAAGGGCTACATCGGCAAGCGGCTTGAGGTGATTGTAGAAGGATACCACCCTGATTCTCCCTACCTGATGCGCGGCAGGTTTTATGGGCAATGTCCGGAAATCGATGGGCAGATCATTATCAACGATGGACGCAAGGTAAAGGAATTTGGCTCTTTTTACGAAGTGGAGATTACAGATATTGCCGATTATGATTTAATCGGGAAAGTCGTTGCATCTAAGCACACAAAACTCTCCTTAGTCTGATGGACAAGAAAGTCATTTTAAAACCGGGAAAAGAAAAAGCGCTCTTAAAGCAACATCCGTGGATATTTTCCGGGGCTATTGCCGAGACTGCCGCCTTTGAAAATGGCGACATTCTTTCTGTCTATAGTTCTATGGGGCAGTTTCTGGCCAAGGCCTACTTTCATTCTGAAAATTCTATTGCCGGGCGCATCCTCACTTTCGAAGATGAGCCCATTGAACAAGCCATTGAAAAGCGCATCGACCGTGCCATTGGCTTGCGCGATCAATTATTCGACAAGGAAAAGACCAACGCCTTCCGCCTCATTAACGCCGAGGGCGATGAGCTGCCAGGCCTTGTCGCGGACCTCTACGATGATATTCTCGTAGTGCAAATTAATACGTGCGGCATGGAAAAGCTCAAGCCCTTGCTCGTCGAGCTGTTTTGCTCCAAGCTTAATGTTAAAGGGATCTATGAAAAATCGACCTCTTTTTCTCGGCGGCTAGAGGGATTAAATTCCAGCGAGCAGTTGCTCTTTGGAGAATGCCCTAAGGAGGTCCTCGTCAAAGAAAATGGCATGCTGTTCCTCGTGCCCGTGCAGGAGGGGCAAAAGACAGGCTGCTTTCTCGATCAAAGGGAAATGCGCAAGAGCATGGCCGTTTACGCGCCGGGCAAAAAAGTTCTCAACTGCTTTTCCTACATTGGCGGCTTTTCGCTCTTCGCCTTGCGCGCAGGCGCCGCTCGCGTCACGAGCATCGACGCAAGCCCGCACGCGTGTCATATCGCGCTAGAAAACACGCTCTTAAATCGGTTTCCCATGGAAAAGCATGAGGTCCTCGTGGCCGATGTTTTTGATTATCTAACACAAAAACCTCTGGATTTCGATCTCATCATTTTAGATCCTCCCGCTTTTGCCAAGAAGCGAGCGGATGTGGTGCAAGCGTGCACGGGCTACAAGGCAATCAACCGCGCTGCTTTGGAAAAAATGCCCAAGGGCTCGCTCTTACTTACATGTTCCTGTTCCTACTTTATCGATCAGGAGCTCTTCCAAAATCTGCTTTTTCAAGCAGCCATTGAGGCTAAGCGCTCGGTGAAAATTATCGCGCGCCATCTGCAGGCAGGCGACCATCCCATTTCCCTTTTTCATCCCGAAGGCGATTATCTCAAGAGCCTTTTGCTATATGTAGACTAGTCTTCTTTCTTCGCGCTGCGTATTCGATGTGCACGTGGTTGTTCAAATTCTCCAAGAGATGTTTGGGTTTTGCGTAGGGATTAAGACAACTGTCGACGAAAAATCGGCTCAATATTAAGTGATTTAAGTGAGGAAATTTTTTCAGCTCTGTGATACATTTTTTGTTCAAGCGACATTTGTCAAGATTTAAAAATACAATGGGGAGATCGTGTAAAGAAGATAAGCCTTTAGCACTAATACTGCGGCATCCACAGAGGATTACGGAGTGAATCTGATTGCCGCCTTGGCCTTTTTGTACTTTTGCAGTGGCCTTTATTTTGAGTTGCTTGGCCACACAATCTAATTGCGTATTGGTTAATTGAGGATGGTGGGAAAGATCGACTACGCGGGGCAAGCACTTGTTCCAGCTTTTACACGTCAAACTCACGCAGAGATAATCTTTATAATGCTGTAAGAGGGAAATGATTTTTTCTATTAAAGCATCGGGCAGTTGCAACCATAGGAAATGCGCGAAGGGTGCATCACATGCTTCTGCATCTAAGAAAGGGGTTCTTGGGGATAACATTGACATAGGTTTTTCCTCGCTTTGGAATTAAAACCAGGAATGATTATAGCATTTGTAAAATTAAATTAAATTATATACACACAGGAGATGCGAGGGAGGTTTTATGCAATTTAAATTTATCGATGCTGCTTCTCCTGAATATGAAAAGGAGCGCATGCTGCGCTGGGAAGTTCTGCGCAAGCCCTTGGGATTGCCTCCTGGATCCGAAGTCGAGCCTCACGATGAAAAGAGCATGCACCTCGTTGCGCTCGAAAATAAAAAGGTCATCGGATGCGTCTGCTGTTATGCGGAGAGTCCCATCTTAGGCGAGATCTTTCAAATGGCAGTCAGCGAGGAGTACCGCGGCCGGGGATTTGGGCGCAAATTGATGCATAAGATGGAGCAGGCTCTTTTTATGAAGGGAGTGCGCCAGTTGTATGTATACGCCTTGCCCGATTCGGAAGGATTTTATACCAAAATGGGCTATCAGAGCGCCGAGTGTTTTAAAAAGAAGCAAGAAGTTTCCTGCCGCTTGATGAAAAAGCAATTATGCAAGTAAAAAACGAAGAGTCTTTAACCGCATTTGGCATCCTCGTCTTAAGCGCAGCTGCCGCGGGGGGGCTGTTGTTCGGCTACCACACTGCCGTAATTTCGGGTGTGCTCGGTTTTTTCTCTTCGTTTTTCGACCTCTCTCCCGCCAAAGAAGGGATGGTCGTCAGCATTATGTTGCTTTTAGGATTTGTAGGATCGCTCCAAGCTGGCTATTGGGCCGATCGTTGGGGAAGAAAAAAAGTGATGGTCATTGCGGCTTGCTTTCTTATTGCTGGCAGTATGCTCATCGCTTATTCAAGTAATTATTTCGAAGTGCTCTATGGAAGAGCGGTCAGCGGGTTTGCTATAGGGGTTGTCTCCGTGGTTTCTCCTCTGTATTTGGCCGAGACCGCCCCGCCGCGTTATCGCGGAAGATGCGTGTCGGCATTTCAGCTCGCCCTCGCAGTCGGCGTTCTTTTTTCCTATGTGATGGCCTATTTCTTATCCGATGAGGGTACCTGGCATACTTTATTTGTAATAGGAGCTGGTCTTGCACTGGTGCAATTTCTCTTGCTCATTTTCATCCCCGAAACGCCTACCTGGTGCATTTCTCATGAAAAACAGGCACAGGCTGTGAAAGCCTTAAAAAAAATACGGCGAGATTCCTTATGGGAAAGTACTTTGCATCTCATCCCCAAGATCTCTAAGGAAAAAATGCAATGGGTGGATTTCACTCCTCCCGTGCGCCGCGTTTTAATCATTGGATGCATCTTAAGCGTTTTTCAGCAGATTACGGGTATCAACGCGATTATTTATTACACCCCGAAGATTTTTCAATTTGTCGGAATTACTGCGGACAATTCCTTTTTAGCAACACTGGCTATCGGCTGCGTTAACTTGCTAGCTACTCTATTTGCTCTTTGCTTGCTTGACAAATTGGGCAGACGCATACTCCTTTTCGTCGGAATCATAGGCATGATATTAGGATTAGGCGTTCTCTCTTTTGGTTTTTTTGTGGAAAGCCCCCTCATCGATACGCTTTCTCTTGTTTCTTTGATGCTATACGTGGCTTGTTTTTCATTGAGTTTGGGACCTGTGACATGGGTCATTTTATCCGAGATCTTTCCTTTAAAAGTGCGCGGAAATGCCCTCGCAATTGCCCTGTGCTTAAACTGGCTGGCCAACTATGTCATTTCTCTGACATTTCCCAATCTCATCGCAGAGTTAGGCGGAGGAATGGCTTTTGGCTTTTTTGGCATCGTATCATGCTTAGCTTTCATTTTTGTTTGCTTCTTTATTCCAGAAACCAAGGGTAAAAGTTTGGAGCAGATCGAAACTATGGTAAAATCGGGCAAATTCAAGTAGAATGGATTTTCATAAACAGACTTTTAGAGAGGTAGGGATATGTCATTTGCGGAAATTGAAAAGCTGCTTGGAGTCAAGGCCAAATCATTGCTAGGCCATGTCTGCAAGACAATCCCCAAGGAAAAGCTGCATCTTCCCGGAGGCGATTGGGTAGACCGCATTTTTACCTATTCCGATCGCAATATACGCGTTTTGCGCAGCCTGCAGACCCTGATTAATACCGGAAGGCTGGCTAAAACGGGGTACCTCTCCATCCTGCCCGTAGACCAGGGCGTTGAGCATAGCGCTGGTGCTTCCTTTGCCCCTAATCCCGACTACTTCGATCCCGAGAACCTCGTCAAATTAGCCATCGAAGGGGGCTGCAACGCCATTGCGAGCACGCGCGGTGTGCTAGGCCTGGTAGCGCGCAAGTACGCCCATAAAATCCCCTTCCTGATGAAATTTAACCACAACGAGCTCTTGAGCTATCCCAACACGCACGATCAAATTCTCTTTGCCGGCGTCAAAGAAGCATACGACATGGGATGCGTGGCCGTAGGGGCGACGATCTATTTCGGCTCGCCTGAGAGCCATCGCCAGCTCCTCGAGGTCAGCCGCGCCTTTGCCCACGCGCATGAAATGGGCATGGCGACCGTCCTTTGGTGTTACCTGCGCAACAGCGCCTTTAAAACCCCCACCGCGGATTACCACGAAGCCGCCGACCTCACAGGACAGGCCAACCATCTCGGCGCGACCATCGGCGCCGATATCGTCAAACAAAAGCTTCCCACCAACAACGGCGGATTCAAAGCGCTAAATTTCGGCAAACAGACCGAAAAGATGTACATGAGCCTCTGCTCCGATCACCCC
Source organism: Rhabdochlamydiaceae bacterium (assembly GCA_036493355.1). Lineage (GTDB taxonomy): Bacteria > Chlamydiota > Chlamydiia > Chlamydiales > Rhabdochlamydiaceae > JABDFI01. The sequence continues at coordinate 1,010 of DASXPV010000093.1, read as the reverse complement.
GTCGACCTCTGCCGCTATCAGGTGATTAACGGCTACCTGGGCGCCATAGGCTTAATCAATTCCGGCGGGCCCTCTGGCGAGAACGACCTTGCGCAGGCCGTCGAAACCGCCGTCATCAACAAGCGCGCTGGCGGCATAGGCCTCATTTCCGGCAGAAAGGCCTTCCAAAAGCCCATGCAGGACGGAGTGCGCCTTCTACATGCTATCCAGGACGTCTACCTCTGCAAAGAAGTTACCGTTGCGTAATTTTTTTGAAATATTAGAGACGTTCTCTGAATTTAGATAATTTAATTTTTTCGAATTAACAATTTGGAATTAGAATCGTTTATCGAGTAACCGATAGGTACAACCTCAGCTTGCGCTAAGCCTATAATGTTTTCAAGAGCTTCGCTATGCCAGCAAATAAAATTTGGTTTTGCTTGCTATAAACTTTAAAATCGCCATAAAATCTCCCGCCATAATTACAATTCGGCAGGAGATTTATGAGTTTCGATGGTGAAATCGACGATCTGGGCCAGTGCGACAGCCTCTATGCCGATTTGTATTACAACATGCCCTACCCCTTGGCTCAGCAAGCCCTCTGGGATGGCCGCGAAGTCAGAGTTTTATCGATAGAAAAGCGCAACTTTACTTTTCCCAATACTACCCGCTTTGAACCCCGCATGCGCCATTACGAGCAGTTGCACCTTAGCGACGAGGAATCAAACGAGTGGGAATTTGCCGCAGCGGAACCTTTCCGCCATAGCAACACCGAGCTTAAGCCCATGGAAGAGTGGCTTGCAGAAACGGGGATGATGTTTCAAAGCAATGAAGCAAGATGCATGCCCTGCGGCGTCTGGAAAAAGTGGGGCAAAAAAGTAGAAAAAACCGGCAGAAAGTGCAAACACGCCGCCAAGAAAACCATTAAGAAAACCGGCCACGTCGTAAGCGATGTCGGTAAATATATCGACAAACACAAAACAGAGATCATCATCGGCACAATTATTGTTGTCGCAGTAGGCGTTACGTGT
>DASXPV010000092.1:0-28573 GCA_036493355.1 Rhabdochlamydiaceae bacterium | reverse complement strand
GGAGGAGCTATCTTTTGTCGAATACGAAGCTACATATCGACAGCTAAGAAGCAGGGCTGGAGCGTGTGGGATGCGCTAACCGATGCGTTAAGAGGGAGTCCTCGACTCCTATTAGTGCCAAATTCATAGGAACTCATTTTATATTCAGGTCCCGCCACAGGCGGGACCTGAATAGTTACGTATTATCTTAGCGATTTGCTCTTTGTCGTAAAGATTCAAAACTTGTGGCTGTGGCTGTTCTATTTTTTTGATACCGTCTTGCCCGGCTTTTTCCTTTTTCGAAGAAGAGGGCACGATACGATCGGGCGCTGTAAGAGAGGAGTAAAGAGTGGGATTTACGGGCGTTTCACTCGGGGTATGACTCCTAGGCGGTACTGCCTGCGCCATTTTCGAAAGCTCTTTTGGCTCGCGCTCTTTTTCGGTAGGCGCGATGGGGATGCACGACTCGGGTTCTGTGAGTGCGGCATGTCTTTGCAATTGAGGATCTATCGGTTCGCCGGCCACACCGCGTCCCACAAGCTCTAAACCTTGTAAAACTGCCCCGCCCATTTTCTTGAGAAAACCTGGCTTGTCTCTCTGCTCTTTGGGCTCGGGAACTGGTTCTGGTGCTGCTGGGGGCAAATCACGGGCAATTGAGTTAACGACATCGCCGACCCAGTTTTCCCTGACGCGCTGCGGAAGGGAAGCTCGCGCGGAAAGTTCAGCGAGACTGAGAGCCTCTCTAGGAGGAGGCTCCGGATCCGGACCCGCTATCTCGTCATCTTTTTCCTCCTTTCTTCGCCTACCGTGCGTAGGAGCATTGGGAGAAGCTTCAGGTACGACTACGGAAGCAACCGCGGCAGTGCCGGCGGCTCCCAAGCCACAAGTAACGCCCACCGCGATAACAATAACTGTGCCAATGATGATCTCCGTTTTGTGTTTGTCGATATATTTGCCGACATCGCTTATAACGTGGTCGGTTTTCTTAATAGTTTTCTTGGCAGCGTGTTTGCACTTTCTGCCGGTTTTTTCTACTTTCTTGCCCCACTTTTTCCAAACACCGCATGGCATGCATCGCACTTCATTGCTTTGGAACATCATCCCAGTTTCGGCTAGCCACTCTTCCATGGGCTTAAGCTCAGTGTTGCTGTGGCGGAAAGGTTCCGCTGCAGTAAATTCCCACTCGTTTGGTTCCTCGTCGTTGAGGTGCAGCTGCTCGTAATGGCGTATGCGGGGTTCAAAGCGGGTAGTATTGGGAAAAGTAAGGTTGCGCTTTTCTATCGATAAAACCCTGACTTCGCGGCCATTCCAGAGGGCGTGCCGCGTCAAGGGGTAGGGCATGTTGTAATACAAGTCGGCATAGAGGCTGTCGCACTCGCCCAGATCATCGATTTCGCCATCAAAACTCATAAAATTTCCTGCCGATTTGTAATTGTGGCGGGAGATTTTATGGCGCGTTAAAAATTGAAAGCAAGCTTATAAGACGAAATGATCTGGCAGGACTGTGCCGGTGGTCACTACGATAACCCCGTCGCGGATATAAATGCCTTTGCCATCGTATGTATCCAGGCGGTTTTGATTGACCAGGCGCACGTTGTTGCCTATCTGGGTATGCTCATCGATGATGACCTTGTCCAAAAGGCAATTTTCCCCAATGCTAAAGTTCTCCGGAAGAGGAGGGCTTTGATGGCGCGGGGGTGTGTAGAAGAGATTTCCTAAAACGATGGAATTGCGAATAACGGTTCCCTTTTTTATGCAAGAGCGCACGCCAATAATGCTATTGTCGATCTCCTGCGCCTCGATCACCGATCCTTGGCTGATGTGGGAGTTACGAACGTGAGTATCCCTAATAAAAGGACTGGGCAGGTTATGCGGCCGCGTAAAAATCGGATAATCCTCATCATACATATTGATGCAATTTTGACGCCGGGTCAAAGCTAGATTAGCCTCGTAAAACGAGCCGATCGTCCCGATATCTTCCCAATATCCGCGAAAAACAAAGGCATACGTATTTCCCTTTTTCACTTCTTGAGGCAAAAGATGCCTGCCAAAGTCATCGCCCTCGCATTGCATGAGTTTAAATAACGCCTCGCGCTTGAAGATATATATCCCCATTGATCCTAAGAAATGCGTTGCGTCGGGGCGGGAGAGAGCATGGCCGGCTAATGCTATCTTTGGGAATTGAAGACCTTTTAAAAGCTCGGATTCTTGCGGTTTTTCATAAAATTCGATCACTTTATCGGAAGCGTCGATCTTTAAAACACCCATTCTACGCGCTAGATGCTCCTCCACGGGAAGTGCTGCAATGACTATATCCGCATGCATCTTCTTGGCAAATTGCAACATCTCGAGATAATCCATATTATATAATTGATCGCCTGAGAGAATAAGAAAATAATCCGCAGGCGTTTTCATTAAATGATCGAGATTCTGTCGAATCGCATCCGCTGTTCCCTTATACCAGGCTTTGCGATGAAACGTCTCTTCGGGAGAAATGAAGTGGATCTTCGCATCGCGTGTATAATCAAGAGGATAGGTTTCGATAATGTGTTGATGCAAAAAGGAAGAAAAATACTGGGAAATGACATAAATGTTATCGATGCGGCTGTTGAGGGAATTAGATAGAGGAATATCGATTAAGCGGTATCTTCCCCCAAAACCCACCGCAGGCTTGCAACGCGTTTGCGTCAGGGGAAACAGCCGCGTGCCTTGTCCTCCCGCCAGAATAATGCTCACTAGTTCTCTAGCAGCATTTTTGTCTGCGCACACGTTGTTAAGAGACACTAACACCTCGCAACTCTCTTAAAAACACTAAATATCATTTTTTAGAATTAATTTTCAACAAACTCATAAATTTTTAATTAATTAATTTGATTTTTTAAGTATAATTAAAAACGCAAATGATTGATGATTTAATGTGTTAAGGAAAAAATGCTATACGCAATTTTTCACGTTGTTTGGGCATAATCTTAATCTTGAGACAGTCTCTTAAGTTGGATGAGATTCAATTTCGCAAAAGGAAGGCCTATCAGAGGCCTTATTTGTTCCCAATTTTTAGGTTTAAAAAAAACAACACCCATTTTTTTTGCACAAAAGACAATGCGTTCAATGAGGTCGCTGATACGAATCTTGTGGATGTGTTGGGAAGTTAAGTCTTTACGCACTTGTTCTGCCACCTTTACAGCAAGACCTAACGAAACAGTGGTTGTGTATGCTAATTGCATGACTGCTTTGACTTCATCATTAATTTCAAGATCGAAGCAGCTCTCACTCTTGCAAGACCCTTGCCCCTCATGCAAAATCAGGATGCTCGTGTCCCTCTTCGTTCTTGTTTTTGCATGCATATCTTTTATCGAATTAACATCTTCATCATCCCTTTTTGATTTTCTTTCTTTTGAGCAAACCAGTCGCATGGAATCAGGACACAAGGAAGCAAGGTAAATTTTACCGATTCTCCATTGACAATAAGCTAATTGCTGCAGGCATTCTAGTTCTAGAGCGGTGACCCGAAGAATAGTATACTCCTCAAGTGTAAGAGGCCACTTTAATGCTTCTTTTGGAGTGAGCCTGGCTTCAACAAGGGCAATCCGTCCTAAATTTTTCCCTATGACCATGAATAAATGGTCATTTACGGCAACCCATGTATTGGTACGCTGTTCTTCTATGGGCTGTTGTAGCCTTCGCAGTATGCAGGCTGGAGCTAAATATACTAAGTAGGTAAACCATCCACTTTGATGGGGGGAAGGTTCAAACTTCCAGGTGTTTTTGTTGTAGACTATTTCTGTCTTTGGAGTTTTCCAGCAACAACTTGTCGCTTGCGGTATGTGCGGAAATCCTGCATTTACTATCGACATAGATTGCATCTCCCATTAAAAGCATTCAGAGAACGTCTTTCAGATAGGCTGAATTTATACCATTTACCAAAAATAACCGCGCATTTCAGCTGCGTGAAAGCTGAAATGCAGAGTTGTTTTGATAAATGATATTACTTGTTTTGAGCTAAAAGCTTAACCTCATGGGCATTATAGCTGGAACGCACAAAGGGACCGCAGTACATCTGCTTGATGCCAATGGCGTATCCATATTCTTCGTAGGCTTTAAACTGAGGGGGAGGGATAAACTCCTTCACGAGAAGCTTGCGCCGATCTGATTGCAAGTATTGCCCTATAGTAACAATAGAGCAGCCGGCAGCGTAAAGATCTCTTAAGGTCTCTTGAACCTCGCCTTGCGTCTCGCCAAGCCCTACCATTAAACCCGATTTGATAAAGGGAACTACCTTTTTTGCGGCGACATAGCTTAGGACGCAAAGCGTTCTTTCATAGGTCGCGCGGTGGCGCACTCTCGGGGTCAATGCGCGCACGGTTTCGATATTATGATTAAAGACGTCGGGTTTTTCCCTTAAGAGAGTATCGATAGCAGCTTCGTTTCCCGAAAAATCGGATGTCAAGACTTCGATGGTCGCCTCTTCGCACTGCTCTCGAATGGCTTGAATGATCTTCCCCATGTGAAAAGCACCGCCGTCAGGAAGATCATCGCGCGCGACCATAGTAATGACGACGTGCTTTAACCCCAGCTCCTTAGCGGAAAGGGCGATGCGCAAGGGTTCGTCCTCCGCAGGCTGTGCAGGGGCTTTGGAAAAATCGATAGTGCAAAATCCGCAATTGCGCGTGCAGTCTTTTCCCAAGGCGAGAAAAGTCGCTGTTTTATGGGAATAGCACTCAAAGCGATTGGGGCATCGCGCCTCTTCGCAAACTGTATTGAGCTGATATTTCTCCAAAATATCCTGGGTGGAAAACAAAGCGCCGCCCTTGGGCAAATTGCGATGGAGCCATGAAGGGAAACGTCCCAAGCCTGCGGAAGCATTTTCTTCATAGGATTCCGGATTGATCGGCAGGCGATTGGGTTTTTGATTCATCTCTTCATCTTGGGTGGGAAATGAATGGGAGTATCATTTGCCAAAAGGGTTGCTTCCAGCCAGGCCTCCGCTACAGTCGGATGTGCGTGGATGGTATCTGTAACACACTCTATAGTCAATTCGTTGGCAATGGCCAATCCCATTTCAGCAATTAGCGTCGAGGCCTCATGCCCGACTACCTGAGCGCCTAAAATTTGCCCTGTAGGCCTATCTACGACAATCTGTGCAAATCCATCCGTTTCGATGGCTGCAACCGATTTTCCCAAGGCTTGAAAAGGAAATTTTCCAATTACCGCTTGATAACCTGCTTCTTTGGCCTGTTCCAGAGTCATGCCGACCGTGGCGATTTCTGGGAGAGTAAAGATAACGGCGGGAACGGCATTATAATGCATCTGAGCATTTTGTCCTACAGCCTGCGCTGCCGCGACGATGCCCTGATGCGAGGCGACATGCGCCAGCATGAAGGTGCCCGTAACATCGCCAATGGCATAAATGCCCGGCACGTTTGTCTCCATCTTCTCGTTGACCAAGATCTCTCCTTTTTCTCCCGTGAGGACGCCTGCTTTCTCCAATCCTAAGTGCGCCGAATTGACTCTGCGGCCTACCGCCACTAGCGCCATATCACAGCGCAGAGGATGCTTGCCTTTTAATCGGATGCTAACGCCATCGGGCGTTGTGTCGATGCCCTCCACAAAGGCCTGTGTTTGCACATCGATTTTCTTGTTCTTGAATGCAGAGGTCAGCGCTTCGGATACAGACGCGCCTTGCGCCATCACAATGATGGGAAGCGCTTCTAGAATGACAATGTGCACGCCGAGTTCTGCAAAAAGCGAGGCAAACTCGCATCCGATATATCCTCCCCCGATAATCGCAAGCATTTTGGGCAAAGCCGTGATCTCGAGAATCGATGTGGAGTTGAGTATCTTTTTGTGATCACAAGGAAAAGCGGGGATGTCGAGCGGCTCAGATCCGGTGGCAATAATGACCTTGTCGGCAAGCACTGTAAGATTATCGCTTCCTTTGACTTTGATTTCCTTGGGCGCCAGGAATTCCGCATGCCCTCGCAAAACTTCAATGCCATTGGAAAGAATTAGTCCTTCCAAGCTTTTGCGCAACTTTTCTACCACGCCGTCTTTGCGCTGCTTCATTTGCACGTAATCAAAATGGACGGGCCCTGTAAAAATCCCATATTGCTCTGCATGGCGAACTTTTTGGAGCACATTGGCATTAGCGAGCAGCGTTTTTGTCGGAATGCATCCGACGTTTAGACAGGTTCCTCCGATCAAGCCTTTATCGATCAGGCAGACTCTTTTGCTTTCTTGCGCTGCTTTAATCGCTGCAACATACCCGCCGGGACCTGCGCCCAAGATCGCTATGTCGAATTTTTTTCTTTCCATCGAAAAACCTATAATTTATGTTAACGCCAGTTTACTAAAGATGGGCATAAGCGCACAGAAAAAAGTGGAAAATTTTACCAGGGCGTGCAAAGATAAGGTTGATACATTTTGAGGTCTTATGAAGCTCAACGACCGCCAGAAGATGTGCACCACGTGTGACGGCCGCATCCCTTTGGATGCCAACCTTTGTCCCTACTGCGCTGCAGAACAGGGGACATCAGGCCAAGTCTATTTACAACATAAGTCCATCCAAGAAAGCCTGACGTCTCTCTACCCACCGCCTTATGCATCTAAATTAGGAAAAGAACAGACTAGTAAAAATCCCACTCCCCAGGAACCTATGTCAGAAAAACGATTTCAGCACGCTCCTTCGGCGATCAGCGCGCAATCCATCTCCCTCGACCAAACAGAACAGGAAAACTCCGCCGAAGATAAAAGCAGCTTTTGGCCGCTTCTTCTTCTTTCGATCGGGGCCAATCTTCTGGTCTTGGGACTTCTCCAACTTTTCTTCTCAGATAATGGCCTTCTCACTTTGCAGTGGAACAGCCAGTACTGGTTTCTTTATTGCTTGGCAGCCCTTCCCCTGCTCTTTCTGGGGTTTAAAAAAATACAATCCGCGGGCGGCCCTGAAAAAAATCGTTGATTTTTTTCGCAAAAAAAGTGAGTATCAACTAAAAATTGATGCAGACATATAAAAAAATACACTGGCTAGTCCCCATGAGTCGAAATTTCAAGCTTTTTCGAGAGAAATGGAAGAAATTCACTTGTAGGTTTTTGAGCGGAAAAACGTTAGAAATCGCGGGCTAAAAAAAGAAATTTTGATTTTTCTATTTTTAAAAAATAAGAAATTTTTTACTCTTCGAGTAGTGTTAAGGATTCCTTGGAAGGAGGGTGTGCCAGCCTGGACTTTGGCCATTGCTCAGCAGATTTTACAATCGACATGAGCAATAACCGAAGTCCAGCAAGAGTGGTCGAATTAAATCGATACTAAAGCACCCTTTTTACAGAGCATCCTTAAAAAAATCTTTCTGGGAGGAAAGTATGTTAAAAAAACATTTAGCTAGCGTTCTGTTGGGCCTAGGAGCGATCAGCCCCTTTGTTGCTCAAGCAGATCAACCGGCAATGAGAAATCAACAATCAGGTCAACAAAAGAAAATGGTACCTCAGTTTGATATGGGCGATCCGATAGAACCCGGTCAACCTGGCCATCCTGGCTATGTTCCAGCAGCTTACAACTATCCTGCTGGCATACGCGCACCTAACCAAGATTGGGATGTCTACGTTACAGGCGCATTTATTTGGTGGAAACCGCACCAAGACAATATGTTCACAGGCACGGTAACAAATCAAACAACGCCAGCGCTCGTGGATGAAGGAATGAGAACAAGCGTTCCCGACATGGACAACCAGATCACCTTCACAAGAAAACCTAGCTATAAGCCTGGCTTTAAAGTGGGCTTAGGATGGAATACAGGAAGCTGGGACAACTGGACTCTGTATGCTGAATACACTTGGTTCCATACAGGCGAAGGTAAAGATGATTCTGATGATGACTGCGGCGAATGCGGTTGCGGCGAACAAGTGGTCATAGTGCCTACTTGCAACTGCCCAGGCGACATTGTTGCGGCTGACCTAGAGTCCAACTGGAAAATCGACTTGGATATCGCAGACCTCGTCGTTGCGCGTCCAGCTTATCAAGGAAAACGCTTGGTATTAAGCCCATTCTTTGGACTTAGAGCTATGTGGCTAAAACAAAGATTCAACGTTGAGTGGGAACCAGCTCTCAACAATGCTAACGCCCAAGTTGGCGAATTTGAGCAAAAAGAGTTCTGGAAAAGCTGGGCTCTTGGACCTCGCCTCGGGGTAGATGGAAGCTGGCTGTTAGGTGCTGGATTCCGCTTCGTTGGAAATGCTTCTGCAAGCTTGCTCTATGCACGCTATACAGATGTTAAATTTCAATCCAATGTTCCCGGTTTATCCGATGGCTTAGATCCTTCTCCGCTCTCTGATACGATCGATTGGAAACTCCATAAAAACTATGGCACAGTGCGTCCTAACTTTGAAATCGACGCCGGTCTCGGATGGGGCATGTACATCGGCGATGAGTTCCACCTCGACTTTGCTGTAACATATGACTTTCATGCATTCTTCGCAGAAAACATGGGAGCAGCTGTAGCAAATTGGGCACTTAACTCAGTGGATACAGGCCGTGGCAACTTCTATTTGCATGGCTTAACAGTCAAAGCGCGCTTTGATTTCTAATCCTTCTCTAACTTAAATCCCAGGGGGAGGAAGAGTTTTTAACTCTTCCTCCCCCTTTCCTTTTTAGATATTTAAAAAAAACAGTTTGTTGTGCATTGTTAAAGAGCCTGCTATACTACTTTTCACTATGAAAAAGAAGCAGTGTTCTTTCACTCTTTTGGAAATGCTCATCGTCGTGATCTTAGTCGGCGTGCTGCTGGGATTTCTCTTTTCCTTTTTTACCACCACCTTGACGGCAAAAAACGGCATGCTCGCCGCTAAAGAAAAAGTTATGCACCTAGAGAGCCTTCGACTACGCCTGGGACAACTCTTTGAAAAATTCAGTGAAAAAAAACACTCTTCTCTGCAAAGCGCCCTGCATCCAGACGCCGTAGGATCAGCTCTACTGGTCCATTGCGATCAGGGTCTAAATGCCGATCCGGCCTATTCGGGCATCCTCTCCAGCATGTTATTTAAATCGCGCGATCAGCGCTTATGCCTGTGCTCTTGGTCTAAAGACAACAAGCCTCGGGTGGATGTCCTCGTGGATAAGGTCAAAGATCTCTCCTTAACCTTTTTTGCTCAGGGCAAATGGCATGCCAATTGGCCCAAGGACAAAACAGAGAGCGCCGCTTTTCCTCAAATGCTCAAAATCACTATTCTCCTGCAAGGCGATGGAGAAAAACCGCGCGATTTCTTTTTCTCTCTGCCCTCTAATCACCATCTTACCTTAGAGAAAAAGACGTTATGAATATACTTCCCACCGTGCTAGCTTTTTTGCTCCTCTTTTCTTTTTTGACCTGGGGCTTTATCCATCAAGAAATCCATTCGGCTTTATCGGAAAGGAGCATCCATAGTTTATATAAAACAACGCGTGTCGTCATGAATCGCGCTGCGTCAAAACAATATGAGAAAGCGAAAAAAATCCCTAAGCCCGCAACAGGATCGACTACCCCTTCTTTAGACAAAGCTCCTAAAAACTTCCGTTCGAAAAGAGAGCATTTTCCTTCTAAAGAAAGCGGCAAATGCAATCTTCTTCCGCTCTTCGAGCTGCAGACAAATCCTCAAGACCACCCCCTCTACGAAATCGCTGCACAATTACTGCGCACGCTCTATGGCAATTCTCTCTTTAAACACGTAAAGTCAGAAGGGATCGAATACCTCTTACTCGACGGCATGATCAAAACGCATCGCGTTAAAAAAGGCACTCAGGAGTTGTGTGATCTCTATCCCGAGGCCCTCGATCTAAAGCCCATCTTCTACAAAATGCTCAAGGGAACTAATCAATACCATCTTGAAAAGAACTTAGGTATTCTTCCCCTCGAGGACTTTTTTGCCATCGACAAAGCACCTGCGATTCATTTTGCTTTTGCCTCCGTCCCTCTTTTGGACGCCATGGTAGGCAAAAAACACGCACTTAAAATTCTAGCCGAAGAGAAAAAAAAATTTCAAGAAACGGGAAAAAACCAGAGCCTTACACAAGACGAATTAATATCCATCCTCGCAGACAATCCGAAAACAGCGTCTCTCATACTAGAACTCGGATCGCATCTCAGTTTCTCCGCAAACCCGCTCCCCACCCACTCCATAATAGGCCAAGACACCTCCACCGGCCTCACCATCAAAAAACAAATTCTTTAAGAGGCTATTGATTCATTTTAATTATAATCTTAGGAAGCGCTTCAAGAGACATGTCGGAAACAAGTCCTTACGACTAGTTTCCCGCTTGCCTTCTTGAGCCTCAGCTCACTTCGAAAAATCATGTCCTCGTCAGTGGGCCGTATGCAATACGGCTCTACTAAACCCCCTTACGGACGCTCCTGCGGTATGATTTTGCATTGCGATCCGAGTCCGTGGGATGTGAGCGCACGAGCAGCCAGCGGACTCGGATCGCAATGCAAAATCATACCGCAGGAGCGCCCACACAACACAGCGTCAGACGTGCAGTTCACAAGGTTTTTTCGCGGCGGGTGGGTAAGATCATTGTGAATGTGCTGCCTTGGCGTAGGACGGAGGAGAGGGAGATTGTTCCCTGGTGCTTCTCTACTATCGTCTTAACAATGGAGAGGCCCAAGCCCGCCCCTCCCAACCGGCGAGAATGCGCCTTATTGACCGTGTAAAAGCGCTCAAAGACATGCTCAATATCTTCTGGAGGAATGCCAATCCCCTTATCGGCGATGGAAATGTGCACGCCATCGCGGTACTCATCAATTTTAATCGCAATCTGCGCAGGCGGCGAGGAGTACTTGGCGGAATTGTCCAAAAGATTAATGAGTGCCAACTCCAAAATATCGGGGTCGGCATCAATTGTCATTGACTCCTGGCTTTTTTCAATTGAGATCTGCGCATCTTCAAATACGGAGAGGACCACCTGCTTGCAATTTTCTATCATGGGGACCAAATCGCATTCTTGGAAGCGCGACTCGGGGATGTTTTCCAAATCGGCCAAGGTCAAGAGATTTTTCACAAGATTGTCCATGCGCTGGCAATTGCGCACGATTTTTTCCGTAATATCGGAGACCATTTCCCGAGGAAGCTCAGGCAAATCGTGCAGCGTTTCGGCAAAGCCTCGGATGATAGTGATAGGGGTGCGCAATTCATGAGAGGCATTGGCGACAAAGTCCTTTCCCATCTCGAGGACCTTGTGATGACTGGATTTGTCCTGCAACACTAGAATCGCTCCCTTGTGTTGAGGCTTAGGGGCGGCTATGAGGTCCAAATACATTTTTTTCCCCTCGGCAACATAAACCGAATCCGTGAGGATAGTCATTTTCTCCTGACACATTTCCAATAAGACGCAGCACTTTTTTATCAAGTGAGGACAATGGGCCTGCAAACCCAGATCGAAAATCGATTTGCCAATCAGCTGCTTTTTGGAGAGGCCGATCATGTGGCTGCCGAAGTAATTGACATGGCAAATGCGCATCTCTTTGTCGAACGAAAGGACGCCCTCGCCTAGCGCTTCGAGAATCGCTTCCTTCTCGTTGCGCTCTTGCCACAGGCGATGGCGCGCGAAATGAATAATCAGCGCCAGGCAAACGGCAAAAAAGAGCAGTCCTAAACCGCAGAAAATCAGGAACGCACCCTGCTGCTCTTTGAGTACGATGAAGAAGAGCAAGAGGAGAAGAGGAACAACTAAAAAGAAGAAAAGGATATACTTCTTGAAAACGCTATTAGGTTGGGCTTTCATTTTTGAAACCTAAAATTTTATAGAGCACAACAGACGTATCGAATCCCTTCAATGTCAAGGGAGGCATTTCTTCATAGTGGATGGATTGCTTAACGTTGTTCTCTTCCAGCGTTTCCTTGGAAATGAGGATTTCCATGCCTTTGGCTGCAGAACAGATGCGGGCGGCCAAATTGACATTGCTGCCAATGACGGTATAATTGAGGCGGTTTTCCGCCCCCATATTCCCTGCGAGCACCTCTCCCGTGTGGATGCCGATTCCCATCTCGACGGCGCGCTGTCCTTGCGCTGCGCGCTCTTTGTTCCATTCTTTTAAAACGTTTAGCATTTCCAGAGCGCTCTTTATTGCGCACAAGGCATTATCTTCTTTAGCTACGGGGGCTCCAAAAAGAGCCATGGCCTCATCGCCTACGTATTTATCGATAACACCGCCTTGATGATCTACGCAGGCGGAGATCTTTGTCATGCAGGTATTGAGCAGGTCGATGACCTCGTGAGGCTGCATAGATTGCGTCATGCCGGTAAAATTGCGAATATCGGCAAATAGTACGCTGACGCGCTTTTCTTCTCCTCCCAAATGCACTTGACCGGAGAGAATTTCTTGAGCGATCTCCTGCGAGACGACCTTATTCAAAATGCCTTTCACCTTCTCTTTTTCCTTAAGCCCTTGCACCATCTCTCCAAAGGATTGGCAAAGCGTTGCAATTTCGTCTTTTTTCTTAGCGGGAAGAACGGGAATGTAAGCGGTGTCGAGTCGGCCCTCTTTCACTTCTTTGGCTGCGGCTGCCAGCTGAATAATGGGCGCCGTCACGCTCTTGGAAAAATAATGCAAGACGACGATCGTGAGAACTAAGACAGCAAATCCGCAGAGCTGGATATTTAAAAAAATCGATTTTGCCACTTCTTGGCTACCCTGTTCCAAGCTATACAGCAGGGCAAATTCCTTATCCGCGGGATTAAACAGAAAGAAATGCAAGTCCAGGGAAGGGAAAGGAGTGACGTGCATGAAGAAAAAATCTTTACCCTGCCATTGCGTTAGGCCTACATTCTGATTCAACAAGGTGCCGACTAAGATAGAATGCTCCACGTCAGGGTGGATTTTCTCTCCATCATCCGAAAAGGCGCTGGCCACCTTTCCCCCTGTCACGAGAAACACGGCTTGGTTCAAAGTCAAAACGAGCTGCTGAATAATGGTGTCCGCATCGCAGGCTAGGGTGAGATATCCCACACGCCTATTCCCCCCTGCTTTCACGATGAATTGGGCTGTATTGCCCAAGAAAGCGCGATCGAAAGTGTCCGGATTAACAATGGCCAATGTTGTGGCTATATTCGAAACGCGCCCCGAAGGGGCGTACTGCGCAAAATAGCGCGCGTCATCAAAGAGCTGAGAAGAGAAGAACAGGCTGGAGAGAAAAGCGGAAGGCCCGGTGCTGAGTGTGGTTTTAAAAGTGGCAATCCCAAGAGGTTCTGGGACACCATTGTTGGCAAATAGCCCCACATGCAAGAGCGCTTGCAGCAAGTAGAGGATATTGATCTCTCCATTGCGCATGGAAAGATCGTTTACCTTTCCCTCTAAAAATTTTTCCTTAGGCAAAAGCGCAAGCATGTTTCCGTTGGGGAAGGGATTGATGAGCATCTCTTCCCAAGGGCCTTCTTCTCCTAACTTGCTTCGCATGGCATCTTTATTAATGATGGGCACACAGAGCGTTCCCTCTAACAGGGCCAATCGCGCGCGTTCTAAAGCAGAAATAAAGGGCTTTAAGGAGATCTTATGCCCCTGTATCCAGGGAGGAGATAAAAATAGCTCCTCGGCATTGAGTGTAGAAGCAAAAGAGGGTGAGTCTTTGAGAACTTTCCAGGGGAATAACAAATAAGTCTCCGGTATGGAAACGGGCAGCTCTTCGATCTCTTCTCCATCCACATGCGTACAAGAAGAATCGCATTCGGGCGGATACTCCTGGTCGATGGAAAAAAGGCGCACGCCGATATAGATTTCAGAAGAAGAGGCTTCCAGATTATTAAAGACCCAAGACAAATCAGAATCGATAACGCTGCGATAGGCATGGGGAAATGGCGGGGATTTGGGCACGACAATTCCGGTAGGAGTTCCCTCGTTAGTGTTTTGAATAAAATCGAGCCAGCGATTTGCCTGTAAAAGATTCACGCAGGCCATCGCGGTGCCCTGCTTTAAGTTTTCCAACGTCGGCGCGAATTGCACCAACTGTGGCGAAGAATAGGAGATAGTATTGAGCAGAACGTCGATTTTGGCCTGGTTTTCTAAAATTTGATAAGAGAGAAACTCTTGAAGATTGGCGCGTACCTGTTCCTTAGATTCCAGGATTTTTTTACACAGGCTTTCTTTGGCTTTTTTCAAAGCTCTTTTTGTGACAAAAGACTCAGTGAAAGACCCGACGATCGCGGTGAGTAAAAAAAGCGCACTGATCCAAAGAAAAAGACGGTAGCGCAGGCTCATAGTATAATCGGCTCTTCTCCTGAATCGGGATAAAAATTCTCATAGCCCGCTGCCGTAATGGCAATCGTGTCCTCATAGCGGACGCCGCCTTTACCCGGGATATAAAGCCCCGGCTCCACGGTAAAGACCATGCCCGGCTCTAATACCACATCTTTATCGACCCCATCCCAGCGGATGCGGGGAAATTCGTGGGTCTCCAAGCCAATGCCATGTCCCAAGCCATGAACATAGAGATCTTCCACCCTATGCTGGGACATGACATCTCGCGCGGCGCGGTCCAACATGCCGAGTTTAACGCCTGGTCGGCAGAGAGCCAATGCCGCAGCTTGCGCTTGTTTGTTTATCCTATATAATTTTTCGAGCTTGGAGTCGCCCTTGTTAAAAAAGACGACGCGTGTCATGTCCGAATGGTAGTGATTGAGATTCACCCCGATATCGATCAAAACGATATCTCCCGGTTGCAAGGGGACATTTTGCGGATGATAGTGGGGCATGGCGCTATTGGCGCCAAAGGCAATGATGGGATCAAAGGCCAGACCATCTGCTCCCTGCTGAAGGCAGAAAATTTCCAATTTTCTTGCCAATTCTGTCTCGGTAACGCCGCTCTTGAGCTGCGTCAGGAGAAAAGTATATCCCTTCCACAGCAAATGCGCGCTCATTTTCATTCTATCTAACTCATTGTGATCTTTAATCACGTGTATGTGCTGAAAGAGCGCTTTATCGGATATTAACTGCTTCTTGGTGTCGTGCAAGAGTTCTTTCCAGCGCAAAAAGGAATCGTAAGGCATTCTCTGCCCATCGAAATAGACCTTATCGCACGAGCGGGCGTGAAAAAAGGAGCGCAGAGCGTCCGCCTCATCAAAGCTTACCTTAACAGGAGAGTGCTCTTTGGCAACCTGCATATATCTCCCATCGACAAAAAGCATCGACTCCTCGTGATGCACACATAATTTCCCCGACGAGAGTTGCAATCCGGTAAAATAAAATAAATCAATTGCGTTATCAATAACGCACGCTTCGCCGTGCAGCGCAGCGCATAGCTTTTTAATCCTACTCATAATTAAAACAATTTTGTGATTTCATCTTTCGACATAAAATAAATAATCGGGTTGCCTTGAGGTGATTGCTGCCAATCAGCCATTGCCATCCATTGCTTAAAAAGGGCTACCCCTTCCGTTAAAGAAAACGTTTTGCCGCTCGTGCTAACACCGCGGCAAATGGCTCTCTCTCTCTCTTTTACCCCGCTTTCCTCATGGGAAATCATCGCGTGGAATAGTGCTTGCAAATCCTTTTCTACTAAACAAGTGGGTATAGCTTCCACCATAAACGCTGTGGGCCCAATAGCTCGTACGACAATTCCCAACTCATTCAAATCGGGCAAGCAAGTCATTAATTGTGCTGCCTCCGCCTGCGAAAAAGAAAAAGTCAAAGGAATTAACAGCTGTTGCGATTTTCCTAACCCCTTCTTCGATTGAATCAACTGTTCGAAAAGAATGCGCGCCTTTACTTCAAGAAGATCTACCCAGATCACACCCCGAGCTTCTTCCTTTAAATGAGGCAATCGCACTCTCTTGGCGTCCACGAGCAGATAATTCTCATAAATGCCAATCACCGGCACTTCCTCTTCCCATCTCCATTGCAAATCTCTGCTGTTTTTTTCCACGGCGCAGGCAGGTTGCTCGCGAAACATAAAGGCAGGGCTTTCCAAAAGCCGATCCTCGGGAATGCATATCTCGGGCAAAAAAGCCGTCTTTTCCTCTTGGAGAGCTAAACTCACAGCGCGTCGCAACATCTGCTTAACGGGGCCCTCCTCGCGCAAGCGGATCTCCTTTTTCTGGGGATGCACATTGACGTCGATCAAAACGGGATCGATCTGGAGGTGCACTACAAAAATAGGATGGCGGTCCGATTCTATGCGCGTAGCATATCCATCGCGAATAGCAAAAGAGAGAGGAAGACAGTGCACCGGCCGCTGATTTACGAAAAGGTACTGCCCCGAGCGATTGAAGCGCGAATAGTTGGGACTCCCCATTAATCCTTTCACCTGGCAACTTTCCTCTTGTAGCGCTACAGTAGAAAAGCCATCTCGAAAATGCTCTCCTAAAATCTCCGCGCTTCTTTTTTGCAACAGCGCGTTGAAATCGCCGTTTTTATACGCTGGCAGAGAGAAAATCACTCTCTTCTGCTGTATCAATTCAAATCCCACATGGGGATGGGCCAGGGCGAGAAAGGTTGTGATGCGCGTAATCTCTGCGCTACTCGCTGCGGCGGATTTTTGAAATTTCTTTCTAGCAGGGACATTATAAAATAAAGAGCGCACCTCTATTGTCGTACCCCTCGCACGAGCAGATGGGCGCGTTTCCAGAACTTTCCCCGCTTCGATATGCAATTGGATCCCCATGGCATCTTGCAAAGCTGTGCTCAAAGTGAGTTTGGAAATGGCGGCAATCGCTGCCAAGGCCTCCCCGCGAAACCCCATTGTGCGCAAAAGCACGAGGTCATCTGCCGCGCTGATTTTCGATGTGGCATGGCGCTGAATACACAAAAGCGCGTCATCCGGGCCCATTCCCGATCCATCGTCTTTAACGATGAGAGACTGAAAGCCCCCTCCTAAAGCCTCAATCACAATATGCGAGGCGCCGGCATCAATGGCATTTTCCACTAATTCTTTTACGGCTGAGGCGGGATTTTCGATGACCTCGCCTGCGGCGATCTGATTAATAGCCTCTTCAGAAAGGATTTGAATGACCATGAACCTATCCTAATAAACATCTACTTTTTTCCAAATCGCATTCCATGCTACTCTTTAAAGCAAAAAAAAGCCATGCCTGCCAGACCCTTTGCCAAAGCTGTAGTGAAAAAACTCGTCGACGCAGGTTTCATAGCCTATTTTGCCGGAGGGTGGGTGCGCGATTACCTGATGAAGCACCCTTCGGATGATATTGATATCGCCACAAGCGCGCCAGTTGCGGCCATACAATCCCTTTTTCCCAAGACGATTCCTGTAGGGATCTCTTTTGGAATTGTCATTGTTGTCGAACAGGGCCATCATTTTGAAGTGGCCACTTTCCGTAAGGAAGGGGGTTATTATGATGGGAGAAGGCCCACGCGCATCGAGCAGGCGACGCCGGAAGAGGACGCCTTGCGGCGCGATTTCACGATCAACGGAATGTTCTGGGATCCTTTAAGGGAGCAATTATTTGATTATGTCGGCGGAGAGGCCGATATCAAAAGTAAAATCATCCGCGCTATCGGCAATCCGCACGAGCGCTTTTATGAAGATCGGCTGCGCATGATGCGCGCGGTGCGCTATTCCACGCGTTTTGATTTCCCTATAGAGACATTGACAAAAGAGGCTATTGCCGACCACGCTGCCTCGCTGCTTCCTTCGGTAGCTATGGAGCGCATCTGGCAAGAATTTAAAAAGATGTCCCAATTTTCCCATTTCGACAAGGGGCTAGTCACTCTGCATGAATTGCATCTATTGCAGACTATTTTCTTCCGCCTTAAAGAGATCTCCTCTTCTCAGATACAAAAGCGCGTGTCGGCATTAAAGGACTTTCCTAAAAACGCACCGACCATTTCTGAACTTTTAGAGCTCTTTCCTGACGACACCTTGGAGCAATTATTGGCGCTTTCCGATTATTTAAAACTCTCCAAAGAGGATAGAGAATGCGCACGCTTCCTCCATCATGCGCGAAGCCTCCTTTCCATGCCGGCCGATTGGCTGCAAAAAATGGAAAAAGTTGAGTGGGCGCATTTTTATGCGCACAAACACGCAGATCTCTCCCTGTATATCCGCTCCGCTCATCTGCAAAATGGAGAAAGGGAAGCCTTTTTACAAGAGCATCGCAAGCGCAAAGAAGGTCTGAAACCCGCCATCGCCCGTATTGTGGAACAACGCCCACTCGTAACTGCGGAAATGCTCATGCAAGAGGGCATACCTGCAGGAAAAAACATGGGTATTTTACTCAAAGAGGCTGAGAGAATTGCTATCAATTCCGATCGCGAAATCCCTTCAGAGATCATAGGCCTTCTAAAAAAATCTCCGCTCTGGCATCATTAATTAAATTTTTTATATGACCAAAAAACTATTCCTCGTTTTTCCCGCCATCCTTCTTTTTTTCTACTCTCTTTTTGTAGGCATAGATCGATTTGTCCATCGCATACCTCCGCATTTTTCCTTAATTAAAATCACAGCCATCCACGATCCAGCCGATCAATGGGATATGCCCGACTTGTCCTTGGCCGAACAAAAAACACTCGACAACATCCTCAATCAATCCTTCACCTTTTTTGGAAATACCAACCAGGCTTATCTTTTTTTGTCTGAAGATCATAAATTTATTCTAAAGGTCTTAAAACAGCATCCTTTTCGCCCCAAAAGCTGGCTGGCTTATGTTCCCCTTAAATTCAATCCCTATTACAGAGAATATCGCCACAAGCGCGAAGAGCAAAAAAAAATATACACCGCTTGCCGGGATGCATTTTTACATCTGAAAGAAGAGACGGGATTAATCTACGTTCATATCAATCCCACAAGCAGCTTAAATAAAAAAATTAAAATTATTGATAAAAATAATAAATCCTACATTGTCAATCTAGACAAAACCAGCTGCTACATTCAAAAACGCGCTCAGCTCATTTATCCGCGCCTTTCCGAACTCATGCGCATAGGAGATATGGACAAGTGCAAAAATATCATCACCTCCATATTCGACCTAATTGAAAATTTAGGGAAAAAAGGAATGTGCGATGAGGCTCTTAAACTGTTTAAGAATTTTGGACTCATAGAGGATAAGGCCGTGCAACTCAGCATTG
Organism: Rhabdochlamydiaceae bacterium; assembly: GCA_036493355.1. Lineage (GTDB taxonomy): Bacteria > Chlamydiota > Chlamydiia > Chlamydiales > Rhabdochlamydiaceae > JABDFI01. The sequence goes on along the minus strand of DASXPV010000092.1, from coordinate 9,560 downwards.
GCAAAATGCATCTCGATCATTCACATGCACATGATCTGCATTACAAACAGGATATACTTTTCATCCTTGATGGCTTTAGACAATGGCTTAAGAGAAGCTATCCTGAACTTCTTGTGCACTTTGATGAACAAGCAAGAAATTTTGCAGACTCACCCTCACTCGGGCACTCTTAAATACTCATCGATGACACTCTCTGCTTCTTCTTGTAAAATAAGTGCAAGTTCCAAGTAATACTGTTCCGCCCACTGAGAAATTTTTTCCGCAGCGCTCAATATTTCCTTTTGAAAATACTGAGGCGACTTTAAAGAATCGTCGACAAAAAAATGAAAGCAGTCGAGAAAAACGACATGCCCATTCATAAAACCAATATTGCTGCGCATGCAGCTATTCATATCGCCATAACCGCATTTGCAGCGCTTGGCGATGAGTTCTAAAAACTCACGCGTTGGACGGCGCATCTTTTCCTCATCGCCAGCTGTTTTTAAATTCAGCAAGTAGTCGCAAAATTTCTGCGCCTTTTTTTGAATGATGAATTCCTTTCCATCTAAATCCACAATATATTTTTCACCCTCAAATCCAATGAGCTCTATCTTCTTTTTAAGATCGCGCGTTTTATTTAAATGCAAATAAACCAAGCCGCTCTCCTCATGAAATTCTTCGTAGGCGACTTTTACGCTTTTAAAAATATCTTCCAGCATCTTCTGTCTTTTTTCCACATTGTCCAAGCGATACTTCTCGAAAAGAGAAAAGGGGAAATCGCGCAGCCAATTTTTAGGTAAAATTTTATGCATTTTAAAAAATTTAATAACATATTTGTCATCTTGGCTGGCAAAAATATAGCACTGGTTGCCCGATCCCAAATAGTAAAAGCGCTGTGAAAAAATTTCTTGTATTACGTGCTCTTGCTCGAGAAAAGCAAGAGGCGGCACGTTCCAATTTTCATTGTAAGTGAGTTGCGATGAAATTTTTGCTATGCTGAATCCTCTTTTGTAAGAACATAAACACAACCCCGTCCCTAGCAAAAAAAGAGGAAAAAGGATCAATAGAAATAACGAGAGTAAGTATTTTTTCTTTCTAAGCATGGCAAATTGTAAGATTAACTTTAGGCGCTAAATATCTTGACTTCAAGCGAAATCAAGTTTAAAATTTTACCATGATCATAAAAAGAACATTCAATTTCAAGATGTTTTTAAGGATCTCTTCCGCAACAAAAATCACAAGCCTGCAGCATCCCGTCATCAAGCATTGTGTCAAACTCAAAGATAAAAAAGAGTATAGGGAAAAGTGTGGCGCTGCGCTGGTAACTGGAATCAAACTCATCGAAGAGCTTAGCTACATCTCGGCTTTTAAAACTTTGCTTGTGGAAGAGAGCTATGCGGAAAAAAATCCTCATCTCCTTCCAAAAGCCGAGCAGTATTTTATTGTCTCTTCGGCACTTCTAAAAAAAGTGACCTCCTTGGTGCAGCCAGAACCTCTTGCAGCGGAAATCGCATTGCCACAAGATGCCGATGTCAGCGCTGCCGAGTATCTTTTAATTCTCGATGGAGTCTCCGATCCGGGAAATATGGGAACACTGCTGCGCACTGCGCTGGGATTGGGATGGCAAGGCGTTTTGATTACCCCTCACAGCACGGATCCGTTTAATGAAAAGGCTCTGCGCGCCGCAAAAGGAGCTACATTTAAAATTCCCTTAAAACGCGCCGCTTGGGAAGAAATTCCTGAGCTATTTGCAAATGGCAAGCGGACTATTTTGGCTGCTGATATGCATGGCAAACCACTGGATGCACTTTCTGCGGTTTCCTCTCCTTTGGCTTTGATCCTTGGCAATGAAGCTAGAGGCATTAGTTATCAAATGTGGAAAAATGCCCAGAGCATTGCAATACCCATGTCAAGCGAGATGGAATCGCTTAACGTAGCCACAGCAGGGGCCATTCTCATGCATACTCTCAAAAGGTGTCCATGAGCAAAGACGAAGAGTATTTGCACTTTGAAGAGGAGTATTTTTCCAAGGATCGGAAAAGCTCTCGCAAAGCGCGCAAACTGGCTCTTAACAAAGACCGCTCGCAATTTAAAAAGACCGACCAAGATCAACGCAAAAAGCAACAACGGGAAACTTTTGAAGCAAACGATTCCCTTTTAACCGGAAGAGTTCTCTTCATTTCCCCAGAAGGGATATGTGTGGACTGCGAGGAAAAGCACTTTCTCTGCACATTAAAAGGCTCTTTGAAAAAAACATACAAACGCGTGAAAAATGTGATCGCGGTAGGGGATATCGTTTCTTTTGAAACTAACGGTACGCACTCAGGGAGCATTGCAAAGATCGCACCGCGCACTTCTGTATTATCACGCGCCGACACCTTGGCGCAAACCAAAGAGCAGCTCATCGCGGTCAATATCGATCAAGTCATTATTACGTGTTCGGTGGTGGCCCCGTCGTTGAAAAGCGCATTGGTCGATCGCTATATTCTCGCGGCCCGCAAGGGAAACATGGAACCCATCATCGTCATCAATAAAATCGATCTATTCTCTTCTGCCGTATGGGACGCGCAAATCCTGGAGCAAGAAAAAGCTTTTTTGGACGCATTTATAGCGATCTATCGCTCTTTGGACCTTTGCGTCATTCCCCTCAGCACACTCACTGGAGAAGGAATAGAAGAATTAAAACAGGCCATCGCAGGCAAAACTTCCGTCTTCTCGGGGCAATCAGGCGTTGGCAAATCGCGCTTGATTTCGCTTGTCACTGGATTGGATTTGCCCGTAGGAGACATCGTGAAAAAGACGTTGAAAGGCTCGCATACGACGACAACCGCGCATCTTCTGCGCTTGGAGAAAAACAGCTTTTGCATCGATACTCCTGGCATTAAGAGCTTTGGACTTTGGGACCTTAAACGCGAAGAAATCCAAGAGTATTTTTCAGAAATTTTTCAAGAGAGCTCGCATTGCAAGTTTCTCGATTGCCAACATATCAACGAACCCAGCTGCGCTGTGCAAGCGGCCGTGGAAAAAGGGGAAATTTCCCGCTTGCGCTTTGACTCTTATTGCGCTTTAATGGCTTGCTTAGAAGCAGAACAGGGCCGCAGATAGCCAAATATGTCAAAAATCAAAAGCATCCATGCTTTGGAAATTCTCGATTCGCGAGGAAATCCCACGCTGGAAGTAGTCGTTAAAACCGAGGAGGGATTTTGCGGGAAAGCGGCAATTCCTTCTGGCGCCTCCACCGGAGAAAACGAAGCGGTGGAATTGCGCGATAAAGATCCCAAGCGCTATCGAGGCAAGGGCGTACTCAAAGCCATCTGCCACGTCAATGGGCCCTTGTGCTCCCTTCTCAAAGGCAAAAATGTCTTTGAACAAGCTGAAATCGATCGCATTTTAATTGAAAAAGATGGCACGCCCAATAAATCCAAGATGGGGGCAAACGCGATCCTTGGCATTTCCCTGGCAGTGGCCAAAGCGGCAGCCAATGCAAAAGGACTTCCTCTGTATGTCTACCTCGGAGGAGAAAAGGCGACGCTATTACCCTGTCCCATGATCAATATCCTCAACGGCGGAATGCACGCGGATAATGCTCTAGACTTTCAGGAGTTTATGATTCGACCTATCGGGGCTCCCACCTTCCGCGAGGCCATTCGCTGGGGCAGCGAAGTTTTTCATGCATTGAAAGAGCTCCTCGCACGCGATTCCCATGTGACTTCCGTAGGAGATGAAGGTGGCTTTGCCCCTCGCCTGCGCTCGCATGAGGAGGCCCTTGAGTATCTCGTAAAGAGCATTGAAAAGGCTGGATACGCGCCAAAAACCGATTTTTCTCTCGCGTTGGATTGCGCCGCATCCGAATTTTACGATGCTCCATCCGCGCAGTATCTGGAAAAGAAAAAAATTGCCGTAAATGGACAGGGTGCGCGCCGAAGCGCTGCCGAGCAGATCGACTATTTGGAAAAATTATGCAAGAGCTATCCCATTGATTCCATTGAAGATGCCTTGGATCAAAAAGATTGGGAAGGATGGAAACTCCTTACAGAAAGAATGGGGAAACAGATCCAGCTGGTCGGAGATGATCTCTTTGTGACTAATATGCAATTTCTAAAAAAGGGCATTCAATCCAAAGTCTGCAATGCCATACTGATAAAGCCAAATCAAATCGGCACCTTGACTGAGACACTGGCAACCATATCTTTGGCCAAACAGCACAACTACGGTACGATTCTCTCTCATCGCTCCGGAGAAACAGAAGACACGACGATTGCCGATCTCTCCGTTACTGTAAACGCAGGCCAAATTAAAACGGGCTCCCTATCGCGCTCAGATCGCGTAGCGAAATACAATCGCCTTTTAGAAATTGAAGACGAGTTAGAAAAAAGAGCATTATATTGAAACCATTCAAATCTCTAATTTTATTTTTTCTACTCTTAAGTGCCGCGCTTTTTGCAAAAAAGATCGATATTGTCGCCAATTTCCCCCTTGCCGAGCATTTTCCCCTTGACCAAGAGCGGTTAAGTCGAGAAACGGGCCACGAAGTGCGCGTTTTTGATTTACCCTTCCATCGCTATCGCAATGAACACTACAGCGATGCCGTTGATTTTATCTTCTTCATGAATGATTCTGAAGAGGAACACAATCAATACATAGAAAGAATCCGTACCTACCTAAAAACAGACCAAGCATCGCTCTACTCCCCCGAAAACTACATCCACCCCCTCTCCCAAGCCATCCTCCGCTTAAATAAGGAGAAAAGGTTGTGAAATTTATAGACGACTTCTACTTGCTAACATTGGTCTTTTGAAGAAGATGGTTTGATTAGGCTGCCAAAATAAACCATCTTTTACAATCACACAAGCTACCTCTTCTGCTGCCAATAACCATGTGACTCTGCAATTTGTAGAGTGGATTTTTTTTCTGCATACAACCATACTGTATTGCTTAAACGTAATAAGCAAAAAAAAGAACGATGGACGTAATCTACACAGACAGCTCCCTGTTACTCTACCAAACAGAAGATGGTCAAACCAAAATCGAAGTGCGTCTTCAAGATGAAACTGTTTGGTTGAGTCAGGCACAGCTAAGTGAGCTATTTGATAAGGACAAACGAACAATCTCTGAACACATACAGAACATTTTCAAGGAGGGGGAACTATTTGAAGAATCAGTTATCCGGAAATTCCGGACAACTGCCTCTGATGGCAAAAATTATCAGGTAAACTACTACAATCTGGATGTGATCATCTCGGTGGGATATAGGGTCAGCTCGCACAGAGGCACTCAATTCCGTATCTGGGCTACTCAAAGGTTAAAAGAATATTTGATCAAAGGTTTTACGCTTGATGACGAACGGCTTAAGCGAGGCGGTGGCGGAAACTATTTCAATGAACTTTTGGCCAGGATCAGAGACATCCGTTCCTCTGAAAAAGTATTCTGGCGCAAAGTTCTCGATATCTATGCCACAAGCATCGACTACGACCCTAAAACGGAAAGCTCAAAGCAATTTTTTGCAGTGGTGCAAAACAAAATGCATTGGGCAGCCCATGGCCATACAGCTGCCGAGATCATCTATTCCCGAGCCAATGCTGGGAAAACAAACATGGGGCTCTCCTCTTGGTCAGGCAAGAAACCAAGACAGACAGACACTGAAATTGCAAAGAACTACCTTAGCGAAGAAGAGTTAAGAGTCCTCAATCTAATCGTATCTCTCTATTTGGATTTCGCTGAATTGCAAGCTTTAAGTCGGAACCTCATGTCCATGAAGGACTGGATTGCCAAACTTGATGATTTTCTACGAATGGCTTCCAGGGATATTCTTTCTCATGCTGGGAAAATCAGCCACGAAGAGGCTCTAGATAAAGCCAGAATTGAGTATTCCAAATACCAACAGCAAGCGCTTGAAGCTCCTGCCCTGGTAGAGCAACATTTTCTTGAAACCATTAAAGAATTTGAGAAGACCGCGTTAAGCATGTCTTCAGACAGCTGAAGATAAAAACCAACACAAACCCATTAAATAACGTGCTTGAAGGATCCAGTGCTCTGAAGAGCCTTGCGTTTATCCATCCACTTCCACCAATCTATAGATTCCCCCGTAGATGCTTCATGAATAATTACCGCAAATACATCTCATATGCAAGGGTCCTGTCTTTTTTGTGTACATTTTTCTAGCTTATGGAATAAATCCGTTGGTTCCTGACAGGCCAACTCTTCCACGCTGCGAATTTGCAGAAGGCGCAAATCCTCAAGAGTCACTTTCCCTACATTTCTCAAATCACTTAATTTTTTCATTAAGTTGCTTGAATCTCCCACATAAAGGGAAACTGAGTAGCGCGATATTCTCTAAGTTCAAAAATTTTATTATTCTTAATTTTTGCAAGAGAGACGCCTTCAAAAGCCTCCCGGATGTTTTTGCCCTTGTAAGCAAAAACCCATTCAAACACAACCAAATCCCCACAAGTATGAAAAGAGTTAATGTTCCACTTTTCCACGATATTTCCCTGCTTGCGCCAATCTTCAATCCACTTTTTTACAATTTTTTTGCCGCGATAAGTAGGGCCATGAGATTCAATAATGATGCAATCTTCAGCAAGAGTATCTAGAATTTCTGATTCATCAGTTTTTTTCCAGCCATCAACATACCGTTGTACAATAGGGTTTATCGATTCCATAGGAGGTCCCTTAAAATAATAGTGGACTATAGCGTAACCCTTCATTTTTTGAATGACAATACCAATGACATAAGTCAGCTCCCTGAGATGAGAAAAAATATTCCTCAGCTATAATGTTGATTAAAAACGATAATCAAACAAAAGACGTGTGCCATAGATATTTTGCGTCTCGGAGAAATCGAGACTGAGGAAATAAGGCTCTAGCTGAATATTCCATCTCTTGGCCGATCCTAGATAACATGTAAACGGAATCCCGATTTCACCTCCCCATCTTCCATGAGAATTATAGCGCTTTAGATGCCCGTATCGGAATCTATCATCTGTAGCAAAGGAAACCAATACTTTAGCATTTAAACCGACAGTGAATGTGGACGTAATCTGTTGTTTATACTTAACTCCTCCAGTAAAATATGCCGTATCTTCATTATAGTAATAATGGGGTGTGCCATCTAAAAACCCACAGCCTCCAAAACCTAAAAATGGGGTCACCAGTTTTTTTGCACTGGCAAATGTGCGACCAAATCGAAATTCCAGACTTGAAAATGTAGTTGATGCATTACTTCTCGGAAAATCACATCTTTTGTAGGATTTATCAAAACTCTTGTTTCCAACTGCAAGAAGTAAATCAGTACCAAAATAGAAAGATTTAGGTTTTAGATATTCATAGCCTAATCTTAACCCGCTGAAAAATTTTGTCCCCTGTACTTTCACACCCTTAAAATGGGTCTTCAAATCGAACACAAAAGCTTCTGGGCCAAAATATATGTTGTTTGGATACTTTTTACTCATGTTAAACAGATCTTTTTGTTCTAGAGCGTTCTCGTTGCTATACGCCACAGAAAGGGCGAAAATGCTGCCAAAAATTATACTGAGCCTTTTTTTCATATTTACCTTTGTTGAAAAATTTATAATTCTTTGATTTATAGATTTAAAAATTACGTTTATTTTAAACTTTTCATTCATCGAAAAGTTTTTTAACTTCTCGATATACCTTATATAATTTGATACTTCGTTCAATCCACTTATCTATTTTCTTGAACCAATCTTTATGTTTCTTACGTTTCTTATGATCCTTGTGTTTCTTACAGAGGTCCAATGAATATTCATCCTTGCCGAAAGCTCCGAAAATCCACTCCTTCTGTTGTAAATACATAGGTTCAGCGAACTGAAATTCCTGTAGCAGTTCTTCTTCGAAACGTTCGATGATATAGAACAAAGCACCTCTTACATCAGGAGAAGAAGTCATACCGGCTAAATGACGCATCTTAACGATTAGATCTTGAGATCTCTGTATTTCTACAAAGTCTATTTTCTCATAAGAATTGAAGACATATTCTTCTTTGCCATCCTCTTCTTCACTACTTTCGATTGCTTTAAGAGCGTGAAATAATGACGATAGTGACTGGACACACTGATCTTGGTATCCAAACATGTCTAAAATCATGGTCTCTGAAAAATAGAGGCAAAAATTCAAAATAACCACATCTTCATCGGATTGCGATTGGGCAACCAACTGGTGCCCTTTTTCAAAACATTCTAAAGCTCCTTGTGATTCATTTAAGAGGAGAAGATCGACTCCCCTATGAACACACTCAAAACACTCACTGTCCCATTCCGTTTCTTCAAGAGGGATGTCTTCTGAAAAACAAGCGATCCCCATGCTGACGAAAATCAGGATGAAGATGCGCTTTGGTGTATCCATATCAATGCTCCGGTTAAAAAAAATTAACTCGCATTTTTAAGATTTTGTTAATTTTAATTTTCAATTTGTTCTTGTAAAAATTTTAAAAACATCATGTTTATACTCACTTTTAAAATGAGTCAACGTACTTTCTTTTTTTTTAATTACAGAAAATGATGAATTAAATTTTTAATTTATTACGTAAATACAAGAAGCAAGAGCACTAAGTCATTAATTTTACGGATTATGGCTGCTTAGAGACTGTCTACGAAAATTTTAGTTTGATATAGTTGTTAGCTCAAAACGAGGTTGATACTATGCAAACTAAAAAACGTAAAGCCTACACAAGTGATCTGTCTGACGAAGAGTGGAGCAGAATCAAACACCTAATAAAGCAAGATGCTCATCACGGTCCGAAGGCCCACACGAAATTTTCTAGGCGAGAAATGTTGAATGCGATGTTTTACATTTTGCGCACGGGATGTCAGTGGAGGGATATGCCAAATGACTTCCCTCCGTGGAAAGCAGTATATGCGCAATTCATGCGATGGAAAGCAAAGAATTTGTTTGTGGAGATACACAATTATCTACGACGGACTTTACGGGAGGCTTTGGGAAAAAACGGGGATGCTTCGGTGGGCATAGCAGATAGCCAGAGCGTAAAAACAGTCGAAAAAAAGGGCTCTGTGGGTATGACGGAGGTAAGAAAATTAAAGGCAGAAAAAGACACCTATTGGTTGATCACCTTGGATTGATGATAGCAGGAGCTGTTGGAGCAGCAAGCTGCACGGACCGAGATGGACTCGATGCTCTGTGTGGGTTGAATAAAGCAAAGACAAAATTGCCACGGAAAATTTATGCCGACCTAGGGTACAGCGGCGAAGATATGCGAACACGAATGGCCCAATATGGGATTGAATTAGAAACTGTTGGAAGAACGTGCAAGAAAACGTTCGTGGTGGAACCTAAAAGATGGATAAGCAAACCCGCTTAATCATTTATAAAAATCTTACTTTCTGATATAAGATTTTCCTTTTGAAGGAAAGTCATGATCAAAATTCGATTAAACCAAGATCAAAGAGAAGCATTGAAAGTTTTCAGAAATACGCGTTCTTGCCTAGGCGAACGAGCACACTACATTCTTCTATCTGATGAAGGTTATGCTGTGAGAGACATTGCTCAAAGACTCAACCGTCACGAGCATACGGTTCGAAGTTGGATTAAAGCATATATCGCCA
>DASXPV010000091.1:0-1573 GCA_036493355.1 Rhabdochlamydiaceae bacterium | reverse complement strand
GAAACAAAGGCCCCACCAACTCCCACTGCTCATCGGTCAACAGTTTCTGTCGCTTCTTCATGACAGAAGTTCACCAGTCAACCTGCCTCACACGTAAGTATCTGGTGTGAGGCCGAACCTATTTATGAAACACGCTCTAATGTATGCGGGTAAACAAGTTTATTTCCCAACCCTAAACGGAGAGATTACATGTTTAGATTGATTTTATTGGTCATTTTGCTAAGTGTCTGCGCAGGAGCACAAGAGACAATTTTGAATATTCCGAGCGCCGATGTTTTAGACAAAAAACAGATCTATTTTCGCCTGGACACAGCAGTCTTCTGGTCATCTGAGACTGCTACGGCAGCCCCGAACTTTATTTTTGGCCTTGGTCATAATCTAGAGGCAGGTATTAATATCAATGCCTTTGGCATACCTGCAGACACCGCTAACCGCTCTATAGTACCGAATATAAAGTGGAAGATCTACAGCACAGGAAAGCCAGACAGCTCCAATCACATTGACTTGTATGTGGGAAATCAGATATTTTTTCCCACTTTTCATAGAACATTTACCACAGGGAATTATTTATATGGAGCTGCGGCTGCTACCGTCCGCAGCAATCTAAGACTTACTGCGGGTGGGTGGGATTCGGCCAATGTTATCTCAAACGGAAACCGAGCGGGAGTTCTGTTAGGACTTGAGGAGACTGTTGCCCATACCAATAACCGAAATCTTATTACACTTGCCGGCGACTGGCAGTCAGGACAGGGGGCAAACGGTACATTAGCCCTTGGAGTTATGTTTTTTCCGACAGACAGGATAATGCTGATTCCATCTGTTCAAATTGCCAATTCAGGTAATCACGATGCAAATGGAGCAATCATCTTTATCGGGTATATGCTCAAAAAATAAGTATTTAGAGTAAAGATTGCTCGCGTAGTCCTTACTATAGGCTTTACTTAAAAACATTCCCAAATTGGGAAAATCTTTGCCGGCACGACTAAGGTTTGGATATAAACGGAAGTCAAAATGAGTTAGCATTCAATAGCACGTTGTGTTAGGATTCATTTCGTTGTGGTTCCATCTTCCTGGTTAAAGTTTCCTGAATTAAATTGGATTCTTATGCGGCAGCTCTGTCCGCATCCTTAAAGTTTTCCACTTAAATATTTCTTCTGAGCAAATTATCATGAATTCTATTGAACACTCGAGCATGGGGTGTGTTCAAAATGAGATTTGGGGCATTTTGGGCGGAATGGGCCCGCTCGCGTCGGCTGAGTTTCTGAGCACCATTTATGAAGAGACTGCAGGCAGGCCGGAGCAGGAATGCCCCATCGTCTATTTGATCTCCGATCCGACGATTCCAGACAGGACAAAGTGTCTTCTGAATGGGACCGAGCATTTGCTGCTGGAACACTTCACCAGCGGAATAAATAAGCTCGAATCATTGGGTGCTACCAGGATTGTGGTGTGTTGTGTAACGATCCACCCTCTGATTTCCTCTCTGGCCGCACATCTGCAGGAAAAGACCATATCGCTTGTGGACCTTGTTTTTGATTCTGTGCTGCAGGACCGCAGGAAGTATCTGCTTTTT
>DASXPV010000090.1:0-1981 GCA_036493355.1 Rhabdochlamydiaceae bacterium | reverse complement strand
TCATGAGTCACCCCGAATTTTTCGAACAGAAGTTCTCCCTCAATTTCGGGGTGACGTGCAAAACAGCAAAAGTAAAGTGTGGATGAAATTCAAGCCAAAGACGACTGAGAGCCCAACGAAGCCGATAGATTGGTAGAACCTTTTCTCGAAGTCTTTTTCCAGTTCGATGGCAGAAAGAACGAAGAAGCCATTCTTTTATCGGTTTCCATGTATCACTCAAGAGTGAAAGTAAAAACGAGTAGGCCAGCGTGACGAGAAGGAGCAGCTTTTCCCGCTTTTTCCACTGCATCATGCGAACCGTTTCCATGGCCAATTCGCATTTTTCATAGCGAAAACAGGTTTCAATCTTCCATCGCCGCCGATAGATAAAAACAACCTCCCACGCCTGGTCTTCTGTTTCTATTGGCATATCCGTGATCAAGTACCATGGTTCTGATTTCTGTCGCACAATCACCACCCATAACTGTTGTGCTGTTTCTTCATGCCAGACAGGCACCGCTACGACGCCTGTTTTGATGTATGCACACTTTTTAAAATCCCAGAGCAATTTATGCCCCCAAGACCGTTTCCCTTTGCCCATCTGCGACAATGGAAGTTTTTCCCCCTTCTCATTGTAAAAAAGATGCTTCTTTTTCCAACGAATCACGAATTGAATACCATATGCTCGTAACAACTTCAACCAGGGGCCTCCCGCATATCCACGGTCGAAGACATGAATCACGGTTTTTCCCCAAAGTTTCGCAAGCTTTCTCACTATCCTTTCTTCTTCTTCTCGTTGTTTTGATGCCATTTCCCCTTTTCTTGTCCACCACTTCATCTTTGTCACTACTGGAATATCACTCTTTCCGAGTAATATTCCTCCAATCAATTCTGCCCCCAGGACAACCGTCGGCCTGCCTCCTGGCTGGTTGAATGCCCCTTTCTTTGGCTTTCGTAGGTTTTTTGCCTTGCTCGAGACTACTGGACACATTCCTTCTACATGCTCACTATATGGACTTTCCATGACACTTCCATCCCAAATGTAAAGGAGCTGTTCTCCCGCTTTCTCCATCACTTGCTTTTGCTTGTGTGCCTGAGAGAGAAGACTCTCATCAATCACTTCTTTACTCCATTTCGGCGAATCTAAGAGATTATCTAACCTTTTTGTTCCTGCTGGCGCTTGTGCAGGATTGGTGATATATGCCCCTAATTCACTGAGATTGAGCCCTTGTTTCTGATTGCGAAAGGTGACAATAGCTGCAACGGCTTGGACGAACGTTCTCACCAGTCGCTTGTCCAAATAGGCATCCAGGCAGTCCACAAGCGGGCCCAGGTATTCTTCGAGGTGGGTGGCAATTTCTTGGGACTTCTCAAAATTGATTTGCTGCTCAGATGCCTGTGTGCGATACTGTCTTGACATGAGACCTCCTGTTGGTTTGCATTTTGTTTTTCAGTCTAAGACAGGAGGTCTTTTTTGGCGAGCTTTTTCTCCTTTTTCTCTATCGAACACCCGTTCCTAAAATTCGGGGTGACTCATGACCAAGCCAGTCGTTGATGCCTGGATAATCAGAGGAGATTGCGTCAGTATCCCATTTCATGAGATATTCAAATTGGTCCAGTACAATCAGCCGTGATGGAGCCGTGTTCAGAAGTGTATAGAGAGCATGCGCTTGATTAGCAGATGAAAGACTTTTGAGATCAGGAAGCGTTTTTCCTATAGCCTGGTAAATAGTTCCCATGATATCTGCAAAAGTAGTTGATTCATTGATATTGAGCCAGAGCGGTGGAGCTGCAAAGCGGCTGGCTCCTTGCTGGTATTGAGCTTCTATGAAACGATACACCAGGGCTGCTGTTGTCGATTTGCCAATACCGTCAATACCTGTAAGCATCAGGTCTGATTGCATGAGCATTGTTGCGATTGAATCAACAAGACTCGTGCGCTGCAGGATGATGTCTGGATCAGTTAGTGGCGTATCACTGAGAATGTCTCGATAGGAAGGAG
>DASXPV010000089.1:0-42602 GCA_036493355.1 Rhabdochlamydiaceae bacterium | reverse complement strand
AAATCTCCCGCGTCGGCTTTGCAGAAAATTTTTCGTCTTCGCTCGCGCCTTGTACTCGTACAATGGTCGCTCGCTCCAGACAAAAAATTTTCGCAGCCTCCTTGCATATTTTTCTCAATCTTGTTTTAAATCACTATACCACTAGCACTAACAAGCCGAGATATTTGCACCGATCCATCGTAAAAAATTAACTCCGTATTGGAAAAGTAGGGATCCGATCGATTTCAGAACTGAATAGACAGCTAATGCCGCACAAGAGGAAAAAATAAAGACAGAGTGCTTTTTTTTTCATTCGCAGATCTCCTCGGAAAAAGTTTATTTAAAAGGCTGAATATTTGCAGGCGACTCATTACAAGTCAAATTATTTTTCGCGTAAAATTGTGTTGAATTTTCGAAAAGATTTGTTATAGTGTTGGCAATTTGCGTTTGAACTTTAAAATAGGAAAAATGGTCCCTGCACGGTTGATCTTGCAAAATGGCGAGACATACGAGGGTGTCTCCCCTCCTTGGCAAAAGGGGCACTATTTTGGCGAGGTCGTCTTTACCACGGGGATGGTCGGCTACGTGGAATCCTTAACTGATCCCTCCTACGCTGGGCAGATTCTCGTATTCACATTTCCCCTTATCGGCAATTATGGGGTTCCCAAACGCGAATTATGGGAGTCTCATACCATTCAGGTAAGTGGGGTGGTTTTAAGCCAATTGAGCCCCTTTCATTCTCACTATGAGGCAGAAAAATCTCTTCTCGACTGGTTAAAAGAATATAAAATCCCCCTGCTTTGCCAGGTCGATACGCGCGCGCTCACCAAGTCTTTGCGCAAGGAAGGCGTCGCCTTAGGTGTAATCAGCCATGAGAAAACTGCTCCGAAGACATTTTTTGATCCCAATGCGACGGACCTGGTTTCTAAAGTGAGCTGCCGCAAAGCAGTGGAACACGGATTTGGAAAAAAGAAAATCATTTTAGTTGACTGCGGCGTAAAGCAAAATATCTTGCGCTGTCTGCTGCAATTTCCCTTGCGGGTCAAGCAAGTCCCCCATGACTACGATTACACGCAAGAAGACTATGATGGATTATTTCTTTCCAATGGGCCAGGAGATCCGATGCTCTGTACGCAAACGGCTGCGATATTAAAAAAAGCGTTACTTAAAAATAAGCCCATATTTGGAATATGCCTGGGCGCGCAGATTTTAGCATTGAGCATTGGGGCCAAGACCTATAAGCTTCCTTATGGGCATCGGGGTCAAAATCAGCCCTGTCAATTGCAAGAGAGCAAGCGCTGCTACTTAACTTCTCAAAACCATGGCTACGCCATTGAAGAGAAGACATTGCCTCCTGATTGGAAGGTCACCTTTCGCAATCTCAATGACCTATCCGTCGAGGGGATCGCCCATTGCAACCGTCCGTTCTTTGCCGTGCAATTTCACCCAGAAGCTTCTCCCGGACCTGTCGATCCCATGTACTTATTTCAACAATTTTACGAGTTATTGTAATGCGATTTACCGGGAAAAAAGTACTCATTCTCGGCTCGGGAGGGCTGCGCATCGGTCAAGCGGGCGAATTTGATTATTCAGGGAGCCAAGCCATCAAAGCTCTTAAAGAAGAGAACATCCGCACTGTCCTCGTTAATCCCAACATCGCCACGGTGCAAACCGATTCCACTATGGCAGACGAGGTCTATCTGCTCCCTCTTAACCCGCAGATCGTCGCCAAAATCATCGAGAAGGAAAAGCCAGATGGCATCCTCTTGGGATTTGGAGGGCAGACAGCCCTGAACTTAGGGTTGAAGCTGGAAGAGAACAATATCTTTCAAAAAGCCAAGATCGAAGTGCTCGGAACGCCCGTGTCCTCAATCCGCCTCACCGAAGATCGCGCCTTGTTTAAAAAAAGCCTCTCTTCCATTGGAATTCTCTCACCCAAAAGTAGCGCCGCCTCCAGCGTTAAGGAAGCGCTGAGCGCTGCCGAAAAAATCGGATATCCGGTCATGATGCGCTCTGGGTTTTCCCTGGGAGGACTAGGTTCGGGAGTCGTGCGCGACAAAAAGGAGCTAGAACAAAAAGCCAAAGAAGCGCTAAGCGGATCTCCCCAAATCCTGATCGAAGAGTACCTGCTGGGTTGGAAAGAGCTCGAATATGAAATTGTGCGCGATCGATTGGGCAACGCGATCACCGTGTGCAATATGGAAAATTTAGATCCCATGGGCATACACACGGGAGAGAGCATCGTCATCGCCCCTTCCCAAACTCTCACCAATCGCGAATACCATATGCTGCGCGAGATTGCTTTGAGAGCGGCAGAGCTGTTTACTATTGTGGGAGAGTGCAACATTCAATATGCCCTCAACCCCAAAAATGGAGAATACCGCGTTATTGAAATGAATGCGCGCCTATCGCGCTCTTCCGCCCTTGCCTCCAAAGCAACGGGATATCCCTTGGCCTTCGTAGCCGCCAAACTCGCGCTGGGCTTTACCCTTTCCGAAATTAAAAACGCAGTGACAAAGAAAACAGTGGCTTTCTTCGAGCCTGCACTCGATTACGTCGTGATCAAAATCCCACGCTGGGACATCCACAAATTGCGCTCTGCCGATCGCAGGATTGGCACTGAAATGAAAAGCGTTGGCGAGGTCATGGCCATAGGGAGGTCCTTCTCGGAAGCACTGCAAAAGGCGGTTCGGATGTTGAACATCGGAGCATCTGGACTGACCGACTATCCCCATGCCATTAGCAATCTCAAAGAGGAGATAGCGCATCCCACGGATCGGAGGCTATTTGCACTATATCAATTCTTTAAGAAAGGCGGCTCGGTCAAAGAAGCGCATAAGCTTTCTCAAATTTCTCCTTGGTTTCTCCATCACATTCAGTCCATTGCGCACTGCGAAGAGGAGATTAAAAAGCGGCCCTTAAATGATGCGCTGCTTAAAAAAGCCAAAGGCGCGGGATTTTCCGATAAGGCCATCGGCTCTCTCAAGCGAATGGACGAAGACAAGGTGCGCGCTTTGAGAATTAAAAAAGGCATTGTCCCCAACGTCAAACAGATCGATACACTGGCAGGCGAGTTCGACGCCCAAACCAATTATCTCTACTTAACTTATCATGGGCAATGCCATGATATCGATCCCTCCAACCAAAAGCCCGTAATCGTTTTAGGCTCCGGCCCTTATTGCATCGGCTCTTCCGTGGAATTTGATTGGTGCGCCGTAAACACGTGCCGTACACTGCGCTCTTTGCACGTGCAAACCCTCATCATCAATTCCAATCCTGAAACCGTCTCGACAGATTACGATGAGTCGGACCGCCTCTATTTCGAGGAACTCACTTTAGAGCGCATCCAAGATATCGCGGATTTTGAAAATCCTAAAGGGATTATTGTTTCCGTGGGCGGACAGATCGCCAACAACCTCTCCATTCCGCTGTCTTTGCGCAACTATCCGCTTTTGGGAACCCCTGCCGCATCTATTGACAAAGCGGAAAATAGGGAAAAATTTTCCTCTTTGCTAAACAAATTGCGCATCGATCAACCCTCATGGCAAAAAGTCACCAGCTTGCTGAATGCAAAGAACTTTGCGGCTAAAAAAGGATATCCGGTCTTAATCCGCCCCTCTTATGTGCTGTCCGGATCCGCGATGAACGTCGTGTTCTCGGAAGAAGAACTCGAAAGATTTTTAAAAGAGGCAACGCGCGTCTCGCCCGATTATCCCATCGTCATGTCGCAATTCATCACGGATGCCAAAGAGCTGGAAATCGATGGAGTTGCCAAAGACGGGCGCATTATCATAGAAGCCATAACAGAGCACATTGAAAATGCCGGAGTGCACTCGGGCGATGCTACTGTTGTTCTCCCGCCTCAGCGCTTGTATTTAGAGACGATCCGGCGCACAAAAAGGCTGACCCGGGACATCGTCAAAGCGCTCAATATTACAGGCCCTTTTAACATACAGTTCATCGCAAAGAACAATGCCATTCAGGTCATCGAATGCAATGTTCGCTCTTCGCGCTCGTTTCCTTTCGTCTCCAAAGTGACCCGTCACAATTTTATCGACATCGCCACGCGCGTCATTTTAGGAGAACACATCAGAGAGCCGTTTGAAACCCTCGAGTTGGATTACGTAGGAGTAAAAACGCCCCAATTCTCTTACCACAGACTCAAAGGCGCCGATCCCGTCGCACACGTCGAAATGGCATCTACCGGAGAAGTGGCCTGCCTCGGACACGATCTTTTACAAGCCTTTTTCCTCTCGTGGATGGCAACCGAGCAAACCCTGCGAAACAAAAAATTACTTGTCAGCATCGGCGGAGATAAAAAAGTCAAATTTCTCGACGCCTTAAGGCGGCTAGACGATAATGGCTGGGACCTCTATGCAACGGAAGGAACCCATGAATTTTTATCCCACCATGGCATAGCATCTCGCTGCGTCTATAAAGCCAGCGAACAAATCGAACCCAACGTCACTACTTTGATCTCGAATCGCGTCATCAGCCTCATCATTAACATTCCTCGCGGACTTGTCGCTACCGCCAAATCGGATGGATTTACCATCCGGCGGCTGAGTATCGATCACCATATTCCCCTCATTACCAATATGCAGCTTGCACTCACCTTTTTACAATGCCTTATCGAAGTGAACCTCAAACAAATGCCCGTCATGTCCTGGAAAAAATTTGATAATGCCTTTGAAAAACAGCTTCATTAAAATCCTAGTCTCCTCTTTGAAGTCTAAAAGAAACGCGGCGCGACCACAAGACAATCGCTTTCTCATCGTTTCCACCACGGCACTAGGCGATACGCTCTGGGGCACGCCGGCCATTAAGGCGCTGCGAGAAACCTACCCCGACAGCTATATCGCCGCTCTCACCAGCCCCATAGGAAAGGAAATTCTCCTCCACAATCCGCATATCGACGAGATCTTTCTTTTAAAAAACCCCGCGCTTCCCTCTCTGCTTTCGTTATATGGGACTTTGAAAAAAAGACATTTCTCCCATGCCTTCATCTTCCACACCTCGCAGCGCCCTGTTTTACCTTGCGTGGCGATGCTATCGCCTCCTATGATTATCGGGTCTAAAGACATAAATAAAGGGCTCGATTTCCTTTTGACGCACTGCTTTGCAACCGATGGAAAAACACACGAAATCCAACGGCGGCTGCAGCTGGTCTCCCAAGTAGGGGCCTATCCTTCCACGTGCGACATGGAACTTTTTTTGCACCCCGAAGATGAAAGAATAGCGTGCCAGTGGCTGGATTCCCTTTCGTTGCCCGCCTATCTGCCGCGCATCGCGTTTCACCCGGGAGCAAAAGATGCCTTTAAGCAATGGCCCGCTTCCCATTTCATCGCATTGGGACAGCGCCTCTCTTCGCATTTGGGATGCGCGATATTCGTGACAGGCACCCCAGCGGAAAAAGCCCTTGTGGAGCAGATCGCCTCCGGTATCCCGGGAGCAATTAGCGCCACGCATCTGCCCTTGAGAGCTTTTGCCGCGCTTATCAAGAAAATGAATGTGATGGTGGCAAATGACACGGGGCCCATGCACGTTGCCTTTGCCATGAAAACTCCCACGGTGGCCCTCTTTGCTCCTACCGACCCGGCGCTGTGCGGCCCTTATCGCATCAACAGCGCGACTATCATCGCAAAACCTCCGACGTGCCAACCGTGTCTGAGGAGAAAATGCCCCTACTCTTTTTGTCTCTTGCAAATCGGTGTGCAAGAAGTATACGATGCTACGTTAAGGATGTTTTATGGGGCCCGTTAAGATGCAGAGCCTGATTTCCATTCAAGCCCTTTCGC
The DNA here is from genome assembly GCA_036493355.1 of Rhabdochlamydiaceae bacterium. Taxonomy (GTDB): domain Bacteria; phylum Chlamydiota; class Chlamydiia; order Chlamydiales; family Rhabdochlamydiaceae; genus JABDFI01. Next base: position 36,825 of record DASXPV010000089.1, on the reverse strand, counting down.
AGAGTGAAATCCTCGCCATTTTAAAACAGGCGGAAAAGATCAAGGCCAAGGGCGCAAAACCTCTTTTAAACAACAAGATTCTCGCCAGCTGTTTTTACGAACCCTCTACCCGCACCCGCCTCTCCTTTGAGTCCGCCATGCTTCAATTAGGGGGGAAAGTCATCGGTTTTTCCGAGGTCTCCACTACGTCGACCGTAAAAGGCGAATCCCTTTACGATGCGATGAAAATTATCGGCAACTACGCAGATGTTATCGTCCTGCGCCACCCTGCGGATGGAGCGGCCCGCATGGCCTCTTTGGCAACCACTACGCCCATCATCAACGCAGGCGATGGGACCAATCAGCACCCTTCGCAGACGCTGCTCGATCTCTTTACGATCAAAGAGTGCCAAGGCAAGCTCAAGGGCCTCAGCGTCATTTTTGCCGGAGATCTCAAAAATGGAAGAACCGTTCACTCTCTTAGCCTGGCCTGCGCCCTTTTCGACATGAGGCTCTATTTCGTCTCTCCCGAAGCTCTGACGCTGCCAGAAGAAATCTGCCAAATGCTGCGCAAAGCAGGGATTAAATTCTCCTTTCACCGCTCTCTTGAGGAGGTCATTAGCAAGGCCGATGTCCTCTACATGACCCGCATCCAAAAAGAGCGCTTTGACGCTGTTACTTATCTGCATCACAAGGGAGTGTACATCCTCAAGGAATCGCTGTTGCAAAACGTGAAAAAGAATTTTCGCATTCTCCACCCGTTGCCTAGGGTGGATGAGATAGAGCGCGCCGTCGACGACACCCCTTACGCCTACTATTTTCAACAAGCGGAAAATGGGATTTACATACGCCAAGCACTGCTCGCCCTTATTTTAGGAAAATTATGAGGATTTATGCCAAAAACACTTTCCGTTGCGGCCATTAAAGAGGGCACGGTCATCGATCACATCCCGGCCGGTTGGGCTTTAAAAATCGTGGATCTGCTGCGTCTGCGTGAAAAGCGCTACAAAACTACCCTGGGATTAAATTTAGACTCTTCGCTAGGCTATAAGGATATCATCAAAATTGAAGGTCACTTTTTAACGAAAAAGGAAAGCGATAATGTCGCTGTCTTCGCACCCAAGGCTACGATCAATATCATTAAGAATTACGCAGTATCTTCAAAACAGACAGTCGAGCTTCCTCAAGCAATACACCGCGTTCTTGTCTGCCCTAACCCGTGCTGCATCACGCTAAGCGAATCTATCGATTCGCTTTTCCACGTAGAGTCTTTTAAATCCACGGTTCACCTGCGCTGCCACTTTTGCGAAAGAGTATTTAAAAGAGATGAAATCGCGGAATACCGAGTGTGAATCTATGATTACCTTGCGCGGCGTTACCACTTTGGAAGAAAAAACTCTGGATATGCGCTTGCCCTCTAATGAAGAGCACACCATTGAAGCCCGAGGACTGATCGTTCTTCCCGCCCTTATCGATCCCCACGTGCATTTTAGAACGCCCGGCCTGGAACACAAAGAAAACTGGGAAAGCGGCGCCCATGCCGCCATTCGCGGAGGCATTACCACAGTGTTCGATATGCCCAATACCCTTCCCGCCACGATTACTTTGGAAAGGCTCAAAGAAAAAAAAGCACTCATTGATACGCAACTGAAAAAAGCCAGCATACCCCTCCACTATGGCCTCTATTTGGGCGCAGATAAGCATCACTTCGACGAGATCAATCGTTGTAAGGATCTCATCGTCGGCATCAAGCTTTTTATGGGATCGTCAACTGGCGATTTGTTAATGGACGACGCGAGCAGCCTACATGCTATTTTCAGCCTGGCCGCAGCGCACGGCCTTCTCCTTGCCGTTCATGCAGAAGACGAAGCCCTCATTCACGAGAGAAAAAAGCTCTTCGAGCCCACGCACGCACGCGTGCACTCCTCGATTCGCAACGAAGAGGTTGCACTGCGCGCCACCCAAACGGCAATTGAGCTGGCGCGTCTCTATAAAACGCGCGTCTATCTGCTGCATATTAGCTCTAAAAAGGAAGTGGAGGCCATCCGCAAGGCCAAAGAGGACGGTCTTGCCATCTATGCCGAAACAACGCCCCATCACCTCTTTTTAAACACACAGGCCTACGAGACATTGGGAACAAAAGCGCAGATGAACCCTCCAATCCGCACGCAAGAAAATGTCGATGCCTTATGGGAAGCCATTGAACAGGGCGTAATCGATACGATCGGCTCCGACCACGCGCCCCACACCTTGGAAGAAAAAGCATTACCCTACGGCTCGGCTCCCGCGGGCATCCCGGGTATAGAAACTACTTTGCCGCTATTGCTCAATGCCTGCAATACGGGAAAAATTTCTTTAGCTGCGATAGTGCGCTTAATGAGGGAAAAAATCCTTGAGATCTTCCGGCTGCCTTCCAATAAAGACTATATACTAGTTGACATGCGCAAAATAAAAACTGTGGAGAATGCCGCTTTAAAAACAAAATGCGGCTGGAGTCCTTACGCAGGTTATTCCTTGCAAGGATGGCCCTGTTACACTATTCTCAAAGGCCATGTCTATGCCCTCTAACATTCCCTCTTGGTATCCAGATCACCCGCCGATTTACGCCATTGACAAGAGCTATTTGGAAAACGCGGAAGAAGGCCCTTTTTTCAACGCGCCCATCCCGCAGCGCATTGTGCCACCCAAAGAGAAATGGATCGATTTTCTTGGAGTTAGCATAGCTTCTCCTATCGGCGTTCCCGCTGGACCGCTACTAAACGCCAACTGGGTGGCCCTGGCCGCACAACTGGGATTCGACGTGCTCACCTATAAGACCATTCGCAGTCAGGAACATCCCTCCCATCCGCTTCCGAACATGGTCTATGTGGACACGCAAGGAATGTTAACACACAAAAACGCGGGCCATAGCGCGCTGCTCTCACCCTCGCCCTCTCCGCATATCGAAGATCTCGCCGTGACAAACTCCTTCGGCATGCCCTCGCGCACGCCCCAGTATTTGCTCGAGGATATTACCCGCGCTAAGGCTGCGCTGAAAGAGGGCCAGGTCTTGATAGTCTCTGTTGTCGGAACGCTGCGAGCGCATAGCGCTTTTGTCGATGACTTTGTCGCCGCAGCGCGTTTGGCCAAGGAAGCCGGGGCAACTCTCATCGAAGCCAATTTCTCCTGTCCCAATGTCGATAAGAAAGAAGGCCTCCTCTATACTTCTATCGATATGGTGAAATCCCTGACGAGCGCGCTTGTCAAGGCCATACACCCCATTCCACTCATCCTTAAAGTCGGTCTTTTTCCCTCTAAAGAACAGATGCGGGAGATGATGGTTTGTGCGGCGCGCTGCGGCGCCAGAGCTATTGCCGGAATCAATACGGTGAGCATGAGAATTCTCGACAAACACGAAAAACCCGCTTTAGGACCCCAGCGCAGCAAAGGTGGAGTGTGCGGAGGGCCTATACGGCAGCTAGCTTTAGAATTTACTCACCAAGCCCATGCGATCAATGCGCAAGAAAAGCTGGACCTCACCCTGATTTCTTGCGGCGGGATTACCCTTCCCGAGCATTTTGACGCATTCCTCCATGCAGGAGCCAATGTAGCCACCTCTGCCACAGGAATGATGTGGGACCCTTTTCTTGCTTTGCGCTACCATAGGACCAAAACGCATGACTCCAGAAATTAAAGCCATCATTCTCGAATTGCACGCCATTGGCGCCATTCAGTTTGGCCAGTTTATTTTAAAAAGCGGCGTCTCCTCTCCCATCTATATCGATCTGCGCCTTATCATTTCCTACCCCGCCCTTCTCAAGCGGATCAGCGCTGCTCTCTGGACGCTTGCCTCCCGCCTCTCTTTTGAGCGCATTTGCGGGGTTCCCTACACTGCTTTGCCCATTGCTACCGCTATCTCGCTAGAACACGGAATCCCCATGGTCTTGCGCCGCAAAGAAGCTAAAGAGTATGGAACCAAAAAGATGATCGAAGGCGTCTTTCATCCCAAGGAGAACTGCCTTATCATTGAAGATGTCGTTACCTCTGCCGGCAGTATTTTGGAAACCGCCGCCGCCTTAGAGAAGGAAGGAATGCGCGTGGAGGACGCCGTCGTGGTACTCTATCGAGAACAGGGCGGCAAAAAACTCTTAAAGGAAAAGGGCATATTTTTACATCCGCTGATCAGCGTGTTTGACCTGCTTAAAGTATTGTTTTACGAAAAAAAGATCTCCGAAGAAATGTTTTCTAAAGCCAATGATTTCTTTCAGGTCAAAACCCCATGAAAAGACTCCCCTTTAAAGAGCGCAGTGCCTTTACGCATAACCCCACAGCTAAAAAGCTTTTTGCCATTGTGGAGGAAAAAAAAAGCAACCTCGCCCTTTCTGCAGACTTCACTTCCTGCGACGCTCTACTCTCTTGCGCGGAATCCCTAGGGGGTGAGATCTGCGTGCTTAAAACGCACATCGATATTTTGGAAGATTTTACTCCTGCTTTTACTTCCTCTCTTGCGCATATCTCCAAGCGAGAAAACTTTCTTCTTTTCGAAGACCGCAAATTTGCCGATATCGGAACTACCGCCCTCGCCCAGTATAAAAAGGGCATCTACAGAATTGCCGAGTGGGCAGATATCACCAATGCCCACATTTTACCCGGCCCCGGGATCATCGAAGGATTGCAAAAGGGCGGACTCCCCTTGGGCAGAGGGTTGCTCTTGCTCGCGGAAATGAGCTCTGCAGGCGCCCTTACCGATAAGACCTACGCGGAGCACGCAGTTGCTCTGGCGCGGCAGTTTTCTGATTTCGTCATTGGATTTATTAGCCAACGGCGACTCATCGAAGATCCGCGTTTTTTATTTTTAACTCCCGGAATCCATTTGCATAAGGCAAATGATTCCCTTGGACAGCAATATCGCTCCCCAAAAGAGGCTATGGCCTCCGGCTCGGATATCCTCATCGTCGGAAGAGCGATATGCGACGCCAAAGACCCTAAACAAGAAGCCGCATTATACGCTCGAGAAAGTTGGAAAGCCTATGTCGAATCCCTCTCTGCCTAAAATTTTTATTATTATTTTAAACTGGAATGGAAAACAGGATACCCTCGCCTGTTTGGAATCTTTAAACCAGCTGCGCTACCGCAATTACCACACCATTCTCGTCGACAATGGTTCGACTGACGGCTCTGTCGAAGTCATTACCGAACGCTTCCCCCAAGTGCATTGCCTGCCTCTTGCACAGAACATGGGCTTTTCGGGAGGAAATAACGCCGGCATCGAATACGCCTTAAAATTGGGAGCTGATTACGTCCTTCTTTTGAACAACGACACCGTCGTCGCCCCCGATCTGCTCGAAGCGTTTTTAGAAGGCTTCGCCGCCTATCCCGATGCGGGCATTTTAGGCGCTAGAATTTATCTTTTTGATAGGCAAGCGCAAGGGAACGCATCTCTTACACAGACTCTAGACCATTTAGGAGGCATATGGCTCAAAAAACAGGGCCTGACGCAGCTTGTCGGAAATAGAGAAAAAGAGCCTTTCTCCGATGCCTACATCCCCTTAGATTATGCTTGCGGGGCCTGCATTATGATTAAACGTGCCGTAATTGATGCCATCGGAACCTTGGAGCCGCTTTACTTTCTCTATTGGGAAGATGCGGATTTTTGCATGCGTGCTAAAGCGGCAGGATACCAAGTCCTATCCTCTCCCAAAGCCAAAATTTGGCACAAGGTATCCGCCTCCGTGGTGGGGGGCAAAACACACGCCTCTTATTTTTCCTGGAGAGGGCGCCTGCTCTGGATCCACCGCCATTACAAACCCTCGGAAAAAGCCGCTCTCTATTTGCGAATCATCCTCCCGGAAATTCTAGCTCTTTTCTTCCGCGTCCTGCGCAGAACTCTCGCGATTTCCGCGCTATCCCTGATTTGCCCTGACACAGATTACAGCAAGCGCAAGCACCACCTGCGCCGCTCGCGGGCGGAACTCACCGGGGTCTGCCATTATTTCCTCAAGCGCTTCGGCAAGGGGCCAAGTTGGATTTATACCAATGCCTCTCAGCAAGACATTTTGTGAACTAATTTATTTAAAAATATTAAAAAATTACACATTTTATATATTTTTGTTTTGCTTAATTTAAGTTTAAGTGGAAACAGTGTATTATTAAATAACATTATCTTTAAATTAAGAGAAAAGCAATGAGTTCTTTCATTACTGCCACGGGAACAAAGCCTTATATCACAGCCCCTGGCATTCAAGGCATAGGAGCTGCTCCTTCGCCACAGCCTTCAGATACTAGTAGAAGAGAAACAGGTACTCCTTTCATTTCACTCCTTGCACTTCTTAATGATGAAGAAACAGAAACAGGTGCAGAACCTCGTTCACCCGTTCAAACAACCGCGCGAAAAACCGAAGAGGTTTTTCCTTCTACCCTGCCGGATTTCTTTTCAGAAACTTCCTCTTCTTCTAGCTCAAATATAGCATTTGCTCCCGAAGATGACACGCAACCGCAAGAAGAATTTTCTTTTCCTGATCCAGTTCCTTTTACTTTTATTGATGCTAATGGTCGTCGTGTTACTTGCGATGAAGATGAGGAGGGCTCAGATAACCCTCAATTATTCACAAACGAAAAATTTACATTTAGTTTTCCCACAGCTTATCCCGAAGACATGGGCACCGAGACAGATTATGAAGGGTCGCCTCAAAGATCGTTTTCATCAGATAATCGAGACACCTTTTACTCTTCAAGTAGTAGTTCCAGTTCTCGCAGTTCCCTTAAGTCTCTTTTTGATAATTGCATCGGATTTACGGGCACCGTGCAGCGGCATGATGATCTAAACCATTCCTTTTCCTCAAGCAGTTCCAGTGCTAGTAGTTCTTTCCGTAATTCATGCTTTAGCATGCCTTCGAATCTACGTGTCGAGAGTTATGAAAGAAATCCTAGACTTGAGTATGAAGAAGAAGATATTCCGCCGCCTCCACCTTTGACAAATGAACTAGAAGAAGAAGAGATCCTACCGCCGCCGCCTCCTTGGACAAGTGAGCTGGAAGAAGAAGACACTTTGCCCCTGCCTCCTCTTACTTGGACTACTGGCCCCCTGCATGATGGAATTACAGATCTTGATGCTAACATTAATCTCTTGATTGACCAAGTTATTGCTGAACATATTGCGTTGTTCGACGCGGGCTATTCCCTATCGCCACCTTCCGCAATCTTAAAGATGTTGAGAGCTTTGAAAGAGGTCCCAGACGTGCGCCTGAAGAAGATATTCCTGAAAAGCATTCTTGACTAATCCCTATCTAGTCTAAGAGCTGCCGCATCTAGGCCGGTATCACTCGCACGCTCTTTTGGCTCTGCCGCAGATGGGGCATTCCTCGATACCCAGCCAGACGCATGTGCCGCATTTGCAGCATTTCCACTCGTACCAACGGCAGGCTTCGCCGCCCAATGCCAGAACGTAATAGCCGCACTCATCGGAATAGATCGCAGGCGTTTTAAAAGCGACATCGTCTATCATCACGTAAATAGTATTATCCGCAAATTGGATCTGTTCACCTTTCACGTAGAGATTTTCTGCAAGATCGATCATCACTTCCGGACACTGCTGCGCTCGCAAAAAGAGCGGCATTAAAAAAAACACAAAAAGCGTTATCCATTTCATCGATCGATTCCTCCCTTTTCAAACGTAAAAGGGGCGTAGGATAGTGGAAACTCCGATTAAAGTGCAAAAAAATTTAATTGGTTTCAGAAGAGCTGCGGACGAAAACTGATGAAGAAATTTTTCAAGATTTGACGAAGCTTTCTAAAATTGGTATAACGGTTACATGCCCAATAATGGGCAGCACTGACTCTGGATAAATCATGTCGTACGTTTCTAGTTTTCCACGCCCTAGCAAAAAGCCTCTTAAATACTGCCTTTTCCTCCTATTGGCCCTGTTTCTCTGCAGTTGTGAAAACAACAAAGTCATCGTGAACAACCTCGAAGAGAGAGAAGCCAATGAAATCATCGTTTTCTTGGCGAGCAAAGGAGTAGACGCGGAAAAAATTCAGATGACCAGCTCTGCTCCCGGAGGAGGTACGGAAACGATAAAATACAGCCTCTCCGTGAAACCCTCGCAAGCTACCGAAGCGATGGCGCTGCTCAATCAAAATGGACTACCCCGGATAAAGGGGACTAACCTTTTAGATCTCTTTGCCAAAGCGGGCCTGATGTCGTCCGACAAGGAAGAAACAATACGCTACCAGGCGGGCCTGGCCGAGCAAATCGCCAATATGATCCGCAAGATCGACGGCGTCATCGAAGCCAGTGTACAGCTCTCCTTCCCCCCTGAAGAAACAGCAGTGGCAGCGGTCGGACCCGCGACAGGCGCGCCCAAAAAGATCACGGCGGCAGTCTATGTCAAACACCAGGGAATACTGGATGATCCCAATAGTCATCTCGTTATTAAAATTAAACGCCTGGTAGCGGGCAGCGTCACCGGCCTCGACATCAATGATGTCGCCGTCATCTCTGATCGCTCGCGGTTTACGGACATCACACTTACACCACAAGTGGAGCCCTTAGAAACACGCGCAAAAGAAAACGAATACGTCAGTATTTGGTCGATTGTCATGAGCAAGAACTCGACCGCGCGTTTCCGCCTCTTGTTTTTCTCCTTGATGTGTTTCGCGCTCGTTTTTCTTTTTATATTCGGGTGGCTCATCTGGAAATTTTACCCCATACTCAAACGTCGAGGCGGATTAAAAAATCTGTTTCACCCTACTCCCCTGCGAGATGAGCCGATAGACAAATCTCCTGAAGAAAAAAATCAATAGAGTGAAAATAGTTTCATGGATAAAAGCTCTGCTGCCGTCTGCACCGCCTTTTTACATACGCTTCTTCCCAAGCAGCAGCGTGCCCTATTAAAACATCTGCCCGCAAACGAGGACAGGCAGTTCAGCCAGGCGCAACACTTTTTTGGCGATGCCACTAGCGAAATGCCCGCGCCTGAAGAGGAACTCTCGCACGTGCACTTCTCCTGGTTTGCACCCTTTTTACGCTCGCTTCCCGAAAGCGATATTAAACTCTTTTTGGGATCACTTACGGAGGACCAGCAAAAGGGACTAAAAGGCACGCTTCTTTTTTCCAATCAGATCCCCGCCCTTTCGGAGGTAGGAAAGCTTTACTTAAAACGGCAGCTTTTTTCCTCACTTATAGGACAAGAAGATCTTTTACCCCTGTGCTGCCTTCTCAACACTCCCATTACAGCCCTTCTCTCCATGGATCACGAAGAACTTCTCGACCTCATCGACCTTTTATCCATGCATGACTTGGCCAGCGAAATCCGACAGATCATCGACACCTCAAAACTCAAGCGGATATATGCTATTTTATCCCCCGCGCAAATCAATTTCTTAAAGACGCTTATTTATCGCAAAGAACCCGTCGTCTTTAAAAAATTGGAATTGACTAAGTGGGACGGACGCACGGAAGTTTTGAAATCCACTCTCGAACAGCGCGGCATTAACCGCTTGGCCAAAGCGCTCAACAGCGAGCAGCCTAGCCTCTTATGGTATATTGCCCACCGTTTGGACATCGATAAGGGACAGCAGCTCATAAAACTCTGCACTCCTCTTGACCATCCGCAAGCCGCCCTCCTATTATCTGAGCAGGTCGTCCACCTTATTCACGCACTTAAGAATCCAACGTAGAAGGCGATTATGAAATTTTTTTCTTTGATTTATCAAGGTGAGGTTCATCCCGCAACAGAGGAAAAGATCATCCCTTCAGAAGATTTCAGCACCCTGATGCAGGCCGTCGACCTGCTGAACAAAGCCAAAGAAGACGCGGAAAATTTACATCAGGAAACGCTTAAAGAATGCCAAACCCTTAAAGAAGAGGCAGAAAAAAGAGGATTTCAAGCGGGACTGGAGCAATTCAACGAGCAATTGCTCAACTTCGAGCGCTCGCTGCGCGCCCTGCGGCTCGAATTGCAAAATCAGATTATTCCCATTGCTTTAAAAGCGGCAAAAAAAATCGTCGGAGCACAATTAGAGCTCAATCCCGACACTATTGTCGATATTGTCACGCAGTGTTTAGCCCCCGTCATGCAAAATCACCGCTTTACCATCTATGTCAACAAAGCCGACAAAGAAATCCTCGAAGCGCATAAGCCCAAACTTAAAGCGCTCTTGGAGCACGTTCAAGTGCTCACCATTCAAGAGCGCTCTGACATTTCTCCGGGAGGCTGTATTATCGAAACTGAGGCCGGGATTATCAATGCCACAATTGAAAATCAATGGCGCGCTTTAGAATCTGCCTTCGAAAAATATATGAAATGATAGGTTACACCATTGATTAAGACTTTTTTAAATCGAAAATTCCTCTTGTGTTCTTTGCTCCTTCTCGCCGTTTTTGGAGCCGGCATTGCCATGCTGGGAGCGCAAGAGCCCGCCGCAATAACTCAAGCCGCAGCCACCCTTCCGCCCAATATGGTAAGCGTCCCCACCCCCACCATTGTCGAGCAGCTGACGGCGATCACTGCCCTTTCTATACTTCCCTTTGCGATCATGCTCCTTACCTCTTACATCAAAATCGTGGTCGTGCTCTCTCTTTTGCGCAACGCGCTGGGCGTACAGCAATCGCCTCCCAATTCTGTGCTCAACGGCATCGCTCTTCTCATGACGATTTATGTGATGTTCCCCACTGTTTATAAAATGTACTCGTCTGCGCAAGACTACATCAATAAAGAGCCTCCCACTCAGTTGTTTTCCCCGCAAAGCGCGCAGTACTTGATCGCGGTCGCCGACTTGACCAAAGAGCCCATGCGCGAATTTTTACAGCGCAACACCGTCGGCAAACACATTACGGGATTCTATCAGCTCGCTGCGCGCTCTTTTCCCGAACCCTTTAAAGCAAGCCTTAAACCCACCGACTTCATTATCATCGTCCCAGCCTTTATTACCTCGCAGCTCAAAGCGGCTTTTGAAATCGGGGTATTAATCTACCTACCCTTCTTCGTCATCGACCTTGTTACATCAAACATCCTGCTGGCAATGGGAATGATGATGTTGTCCCCGCTCACAATCGCCCTGCCGCTGAAACTCCTCCTGCTCGTGATGGTCGATGGATGGACGTTGATTATTCAAGGGCTTGTCCTCTCATTCCGCTAAAAGGAGCTTTACATGGTATATAGCACGGAAATCTATCAACTCTCCTACCACGCGTTGCTGCTCATTCTCTTGCTCTCCGGCCCTCCCATTTTGATCAGCACCATTTTGGGATTGGTGGTCGCCATATTCCAAGCCGCCACGCAAATTCAAGAGCAAACCCTATCCTTCATGGTCAAACTTTTTGCCGTCATCATCACCCTTTTCGTCATGGGAGGCTGGCTTGCCGCTCAAATCATGTCCTTCACGAACAATATTTTTCTCAATTTTCCCAAATGGACATCTTAAATAATGTCTCCCACCGAATCCTACGTCTCCTTCTTCTCCAGACTCATTGAATACGCCCCCTATTCTGTACTTTCTCTATTCATCTTAGGATTGATGCGCGTCGCGCCCATCGTTTCGATGGCCCCCTTTTTTGGCGCGCGCGTTCCCGCTATTGTAAAAATGGGTCTTCTTATCTCTATCACCTTCGTGTTGATGCCCCACATCGTTCTCACGAGCAAGACGATGGTCGGCTTTAACGTCGAATTCATGTTTCTCTGCATGAAAGAATTTTTTATAGGGGTAATTCTCGCCTTTTTTGCCGGCATACCCTTTCACATGGCGGAATCTGCGGGGATCATCATCGACTTTCAGCGCGGTTCTTCCGCTTTGCAAGTGACTGATCCCTCTACGCAAGAGCAAACATCCTCTATCGGCGTATTGTATAATTACGTCCTTATCGTTCTCTTTTACGAAATTAACGGACCCTTTTATTTTTTTAATGCTCTCTTTGACTCTTACACAATCGTCCCTCCCGATGTGTGGCTAACCAAGGCCTTTTTTAGTTTCAATCATCCCTTTTGGAAAGAGATATGGAGCGTGGTGGGCATCGTATTTGCCGTCGGCATCCAGCTGGCAGCTCCATCGCTTCTGGCTATTTTGATGACGGAGATGTTTTTAGGGATTGCCAACCGTTTGGCCCCGCAGGTGCAAATCGTCTTCCTCGGCATGTCCTTGAAATCGCTCGTCGGCCTAGCCGTACTCTGCGCCGCCTGGTTTTTCATCCTACAGCAACTAAACAAGCTAACCCTCCTTTGGATGCAAAACATCAACAAACTAGTCCACCTCTTCCAAACATAGCGGTTGCTTTTTTTAGTTAAATTTTAGGAAGCGCCTCAATAGACATGTCTCTAGAAGCACTACCTAAGAGTTGAGAACAGTAAACCAACAGGAAGTTTGAGTTTTTGGTTGACGAAATTGCTGTTTTGAAATTACAGTGGGTCTACACTTTGAAAACGACCTGTAATGATATCAAGGGGTGCTATGCAACAGCAATTTACTAACACCTGGCTGATGATTGTTTCTGGATTACTTGTACATGTTGCAAGTTATGCCAATACACCAGTCATCGCCTCTCGTAATAATACTAGTAATAACACATTGTTATCCTCGACTAAAGAGGACAATCGCGAAATGGAAGCAGCCAGAGCGTCTGCGTACGAAAAGAAAAGAGGAGGCATGCTTAATCCTCCCGCAAGACCTATCGTCGAAGATTACGACTTTAATGTATTTGGCGATTTCCTCATATGGGAAGCGCGCGAAAATGGCCTTCCTATCTCTGTGAAAAATAAAGCGACAAATTTTACTTCTGCTTCCGGTTATTCCAATCTACAACAATCCACCGTTAACTATTTGGATTTCGAATACGATGTAGGTTTCCGCTTAGGGATTGACTGCGATACCGCATACGACGGATGGGATTTGAGTTTAACATGGCTGAGTTTTGATACCGATGCGAACGAAAAGGAAACAGCTGAAGGCAATAGAGAACTGTTCGCCTCTAGATTGGATCCGCAAGTTGTCAATTTTTTAGAAGCCAACGGACTTACCACCCCCGTTCCTATCTTTGGAAAAGCCAAAGCACACTGGAGAGCTTTCTTAAACCAATTAGATTTGGATTTAGGCCGCGAATTTTTCGTGAGCAGGTATTTAACACTGCGCCCCCATTTTGGTCTGCGCACCACTTGGCTCCGCCAAAGACTGAATACTAATTATAGCAATGGTATCCCCACAGCTGGCAATTCGACTATGCCTAAGATCGAAATACGCGAAAAAAATAAATGGTGGGGCTTAGGGATAGAAGGCGGTCTGGACACCGTATGGAGCTTGGGCGCCGGCATAAGCCTCTATGGCAATATCGCCGCTGCCATCGAATCCGGCTTTCAAAAAGTGCGCACGATGTCTGAAGTGGAAGATTTGGAACTCGTTTTCGAAAACAACAAAGACTCGTATCGCATTTCGCGTCCCATCTTAGATCTTCAGCTCGGATTGCGCTGGGATAAATATTTGGGCAACAACAGTTATAATTTTGGACTCCATGCCGGCTGGGAACATCACGTTTATTTCTCCCAAAATCAATTCCACGTCGAGCAGGCTTTGGGACAATTCGTCGACAACCAAGGAGACTTAACATACCAAGGTTGGACACTCGGAGCTCATCTAGCTTTCTAATTTAATTTAAATGAGACTGAATATCTCGCAACCTGAGTCGCCGTTAGGGACTCAGGTTTTTTTCTTGTGAGGTAATTGCAAAAAGCGCGGATTCGGCTACCAAATTGGAGTTTTGCAATTATTTTTTGCGAATGGCATTACCTCTTGTGTATATCCATTCCTGTAATGTACAGTGTTAAAATTCCAACTTAACACTTATGAACAAGCCACATTTTATGCTCGATATGATGCGCAAGGCTCGCCTTCTTTTCCCCTATGCATTCCTATTAACTCCATTCCTTCTTCTTTCCGCTGAGAATGCGGCGCTCAACAATTTGAATGCGCGCGTGACCAAATTAGAAAAAGAGATGGACTCGCGCAAATGGTACAACCCGCCTGCAGGAGCGCAAGTAGTCGGAGGCTATCACATCTATGCAATCGGAGAATTCCTCTGGTGGAAAGCTGAGGAAGACGGGCTTCCCTTTACTTATAAAACCAATAATCCCCTCGGGAATTCACAAGAGAACTCTATCCAATTAAAAGAGATGGATTTTGATTGGGACGTTGGTTACCGCGTAGGAGGTGGATTTAACTTCCGCCACGATAAATGGGAGGTCGGCTTTTTATGGACGCATCTCAATACAGAGTCGCGAACCCAAAGCAATGCGGTCGACGGCGACGCCCTTTTTCCCTATTGGGTCTTTCCCGATGGCATCGCAGGCATGGATTTTTTTGCCGAAGCGAAAGCGCATTGGAAGCTTTTTCTAAACATGGGAGATTTGGAATTGAGCAAAGAGTATTTCGTCGGCAAGCGCCTCTCCATGCGCCCCTTTATCGGGGCCAGAACAGCCTGGATCGATCAAGAATTCAACGTTGAATATAAAAATGTTCTTTTTGTACTAGGCCAATCGCTGGATGATTCAGTCCGCATGAAATCCGATTATTGGGGGCTGGGCCCTCGCATCGGGCTGGGCACGCAGTGGTGGATCACCAAGCGGTTTAATATCTATGGAGAAGCCGCTATCGATCTGCTTTATGGGGAATTTAACATCAAACAAAAAGAACAGGCTACAATTGAGCCTATTGATCAACAGCTAGAGCCGCTGCACTTTAAGAGCCTATTTCACATTGCCCGACCCATTACGGACTTGGCTATCGGCTTTGGATGGGATTCTCTCTTTTTTGATGATCGACTGCATGTAGGCGTTAAAGTAGGATGGGAACAGCATATTTTTTTCGATCAAAATCAGTTTATCCGCTTTGTTACGAGTTCCATCACGAGTCTTTTATCCAATAGAGGGGACCTCGCACTAGAAGGATTGGTTGCTTCGCTGCGTTTGGATTTCTAAAGGGATCTTATGAGCATTATTAAAAAAGCCCTTCTGGCATGTTTGTGCAGCACTGCTATGGGATATGCCCAGAAAACCCCTTCCGTAGACAGCCTCAATCGAAGAGTTGCTGTACTGGAGAATGATTATAAGCGCGCAGCCAATCCTCCACTAATTTCTTCTAGAAGTGCTTTTATAGAAGGAGATGTCCTGTTTTGGCAAGCGCGGGAAACGGGTTTGGAATACCTCATTGACGCCGTTCAACCCAGCTCAAGCTTCTTGCCAAAGGAATTTGATATCAAAGCCCCTGAATTTGAATGGGACTTTGGCTCGCGCGTGGGGCTAGGTTATAATCCCGGATGGGACGGATGCGATTTGTTTGTTCAGTGGACGCGATTTTTTACGGATGCTCATGACAATGGCCTTCTCACCGCTTCTCCCAATCAATCCTTCTTCTCCCCTTGGTCCAACCCTAATTTCACCATTTTTCCCGTAGCGCAAATCATAGAGGCGGAAGCCCACTGGAAGCTGCACTTTGACACTATCGATTTAGAACTGGGAAGAGCCTTTTTCATGACCAAGTTCTTAGTTCTGCGCCCCTTTATCGGGCCCTCCTCCATCTGGATTAACCAGCGCTATAAGCTCGAATACGAGGCCAACGGGATTATTGCCAGACGCAGGGTATTCAAAGACCGCATTAAGTTAAAAAACTTCTTCTTTGGCTTAGGTGCTCGCGCAGGCGGCGAGATGAACTTTCATTTCACAACAGCCCTTTCCTTAATGGCCAAAGGCGCCCTAGCCATCTATGCGGGAAAATTTGACGTGGATAGAAAAGAGAAGATGCAAAACACCCTCAATACCACGACTTTTGATATAGATGACAACTTCCGTGCTGGGCGCGCGGCAACCACGCTGGCTATGGGATTCCGCTGGGAGCACTTTACAAGCAAAAAGTGGTACGTGCGCGCAGAGCTTTGCTACGACATCCAATTCTTCTTTAAGCAGAATCAATTCATTCGCGATATGGCGCCTTTCAACAAGAACTCCGACTTCCTCTCCGACAAGGGCGACCTCTCCCTCCACGGTGGATCCTTCTCCCTCACCCTCGGCTTCTAGCACCAAAAATCCGTTATCAATGCACAACCCATCTAATAAGAGAGGGCGGGGCTGAGAAGGAGGAGGACTTCTTTGAGGGCAGAGATGAACTGATCGATCTCTTCGAAGGTATTGTAAACCCCGAAAGAAAGGCGCGTCAGCGAAGGCACGTTAAAATAATTGAGCAGGGGCTGCGCGCAAAGCTGGCCTGTGCGCACGGCAATCCCGCGAATATCTAGCAGCGTGCCGATGTCTAGGGAGTGCACGCCTTCAATGGTAAAGCTAATCAGGGCGCCCTTTTTTGCAGCCGTGCCTATGATTTTTAGTCCCTTGATCTCTTGCAGCCTCCTTGTCGCGTAGTCTAAAAGATCCTTCTCCCAAATGGCGATGCGCGAGCGACCTATGCTCTCGATAAAGGAGAGAGCTTCGGAGAGTCCGATGACCTCTGTGATCATGGGGGTGCCCGCCTCAAATTTGAGCGGAGGGGCCTGAAAGGTGGAGCCATGCAGGGAGACCTCGGAGATCATATCCCCACCGCCTTGATAAGGAGGCATTTTTTCTAAAAGCGAGCGCTTGCCGAAGAGCACGCCAATTCCCGTGGGGCCGTAGGCCTTGTGACCCGAAAAGACGTAAAAATCAGCGCCCAAACGGCACACGTCGATGGGCATATGGGACGCAGCTTGCGCGCCATCGATCAATACCTTAGCACCGCGTGCATGCGCCATTTTGATAATCTCTTCCACGGGGTTGATCGTCCCTGTGACATTGGAAATGTGGGCAACGCTGACGATTTTGGTGCGCGGTGTGAGCAGCTTCTCAAACTCATCGAGCAGAAGCTCTCCTCTATCATTGATGGGTATCACTTTCAAATGCGCGTTTCTCTCCTCGCAGAGCATTTGCCAGGGAACGATGTTAGAATGGTGCTCCATCACGGAAATGATCACCTCGTCTCCCTGTCTGATAAACGCTTTGCCGAAGGAAGAAGCGACGAGATTGATCCCGTCGGTAGTGCCCTTTGTAAAAATAATCTCCTCCACAAAAGAGGCGTTGAGGAATTCCTTCACCTGTCTGCGCACGGCATCGTATTGCGCCGTCGCCTGGCTGGCAAAGTCGTAGGAAGCGCGATGAACTGTCGCGTATCTCTCCTTATAAAATCCAGCCACGGCCTCAATGACGCAGCGCGGCTTGTGAGCTGTGGCCGCAGTGTCGAAATAGATAAACTGCTTCCCGTGCATCGAGCGATGCAGCATGGGAAATTCTTGTCTCATTTTCCAAACATTAAATTCATTATTCATAATACCGCCGCGCCTAACGAAATGGGGATGTGGTCGAGGATTTCCCTGCAAAAGCCCTCTACCAGCAACTGCTGTGCTTTTTCCTCAGCAATGCCGCGGCTTTTGAGATAAAACAGCTCTGAAGGATTCGGCCTTGCTATGGTAGATCCATGGGAGGCTTTGACGTCATCTGCGTGGATTTCCAAGTTGGGCTTGCTTTGCGCAAGCGCAGCTTTTCCCAAAAGCAGATGCTTGTTCAATTGATAGGCTTGCGTTTTCTGAGCTATCTGCTGCACGATAATTTTACCCTCGAAACTCGATTGGGACGCATCGAAAAGAACACCTTTAAACAGCTGCATGGAACGCGTATGGGGAGCGCTATGATCCACTGTCGCATGCACGTGTGCCTGCTGCGAGCCGCGCAGCATCCACAAGCCCTTGAGATCCGCTTCGCTATTTTCGCCGGCGCACTGTACGCGCACATGGAGGCGTGTCGTTCTCGACCCTCCGATAATACTTACCATTTGCAAAGAGGCATCTGCTTTGAGATACCCTCGAACGCTATCAAAATACCACTGCGACGCAAGAGGAGAAAGATGGGAAGAAAGAGTGCAGCGCGTTCTTTGGTCCAAAAAAAGATCCAGCAAAGGCGCGCAGCAGAGTCCGGTCTCCTCATGCAGGAAAAAATGAGTGCTTATCCATTGCAATGTGCTGTCTGCTCCCATGACGAGCTGTACGCGCCCCGCTGTAAATCCCTGGGCTTGCTCTGTAATGACATGCAGGCATTGCAAGGGCGCTTTTCCCGCGGTTTTGGGAGGAGCGTAGAGAAACAATCCCGAAGGATGCATAGCGAGATTCAGCAGCGCAAAGGGATCGGTCTCCTCTTTAATGGCTTTTGCAAGATGCGCTTTGAGGAAATGCCCATGCGAGCGCATCGCCTCTGCCAGAGACAAGCAGATCAGCCCATCGAGCGCGGACAGATCGCTCAAGTGCGGGCAAAAGCTGCCATCGACAAGCACGACATGAGAACGCGCACACTGCGGCAAGATCGCCTTTTTAATCGCCTCCTTTTCTAAAAGAGGGGCGCTGCTTTTTTTGTCCGGAGGGCTTACTGCCATCGCGGAATAGAAATCGCGTAAGGGAATGTAGCCAAAGGCCGGGTCTTTGCGAGAAGGAAGCCCCATAGCCTGGTACCGCTCCCACGCCTTTTCTCGCAGTGGTGAAAAGGCATCGGCACCGTGCATTTGGCTAAAAGCTCCTTTTAAAAGCTGCTCGAAGGGCGCGCTCTCAATCATACCAGACTTTCCTCGGGAAGCGTCAACCAATCATAGCCCTTTTCTTCCAGCGCTAGGGCGAGCTCTGGCCCTCCCGATCTGACAATTCTCCCATCGAGAACCACATGAACGAAGTGGGGTTTAATATATTCTAGCAGCCTTTGATAGTGTGTAATGAGCAAAAGGGCGTTTTCTTGCCCTGTCAAACAATTAACGCCTTTGGCAACAATGCGCATCGCATCAATGTCGAGTCCGGAATCGGTTTCGTCGAGGATGGTAAGTTTGGGCTCGAGCACCGCCATCTGCAAAATTTCATTGCGCTTCTTCTCGCCTCCGGAAAATCCCTCGTTGACGTTGCGCGTTTTAAAGCTCTCCTTCACGTCGACAAGCGCCATTTTCCTATCGAGGATCTCGCTAAACTCCTCTTCCGATGCAAGCGGCTCTGCGCGCGCTTTGCGCTGGGCGTTATAAGCGGCGTGCAGAAACTGAAAATTCAAAATTCCGGGCAATTCGATCGGATACTGAAAGCCTAAAAACAAACCTAAGTGGGCGCGCTCTTCGGGCGGCATCTCCGCAATATTCTTCCCTTCAAAGAGTATTTCTCCCGAAGTGATTTCATAGGCAGAGTCGCCTGCCAAAATACGCGCCAGAGTGGATTTTCCTGCTCCATTGGGCCCCATGATCGCATGGATCTCTCCCTTTTCTATGGCGAGCGAAATGCCCTTGAGTAGAGGCGTTCCTTCTACTTGTGCGTGTAATTCTTTAATCTTCAACATGGTCTATGATCCTTTTTACCCTACAGAATTTTCTAGCTTCAGCGTTAAGAGCTTTTGAGCTTCCACGGCAAATTCCAAGGGAAGTTCGCGGATGACCTCTTTGCAAAAGCCATTTATAATCATGTTGATCGCGTCTTCCCGCGCAATTCCGCGCGTCGCCAGGTAAAATAATTGTTCCTCGTTCATTTTTGAGGTGGAGGCCTCGTGCTCCACTTGGCAGCTCTCGTTGCCCACCTCGATACTGGGAAAGGTATTTGCAGAGCATTGATCGCCGACTAGCATGGAATCGCATTGCGTATAATTGCGCGCACCTTTAGCGCGCGGGGCCATCTTCACAAGCCCGCGGTACGTATTGTGCGAGCGATCCGCGGAAATGCCTTTGGAAATGATCGTAGAGCGCGTGTTATTGCCCAAATGGATCATCTTCGTGCCCGTGTCCGCTTGCATCCAGCCATTGGTCAATGCAACAGAATAGAACTCCCCGACGGACTCATCGCCTTGCAAAATGCAGCTGGGGTATTTCCAAGTGATAGCGGCCCCGGCTTCTACCTGCGTCCAGGAAATTTTAGAGCGATAGCCCTGGCAGCGCCCGCGCTTTGTCACAAAATTATAAATTCCACCCTCTCCTGTCTGCGGATTGCCAGCATACCAATTTTGCACTGTGGCATAACGGATTTCTGCTCGGTCTTTTGCAATCAACTCTACCACAGCCGCGTGCAATTGAGTGGTATCATAAGCGGGAGCCGTGCATCCTTCAAGATAGCTGACATAAGAATCTTCTTCTGCGATGATCAGCGTGCGCTCGAACTGCCCGCTTTGGCGGTCGTTGATGCGAAAATAGGTCGAAAGCTCGATCGGGCTTCTCACGCCTTTCGGTATGTAGACAAAGGAGCCGTCAGTAAACACTGCGGAATTGAGTGCAGCGAAATAATTATCGCCGATAGGCACCACGCTTCCCAAATACTGCTCCACAAGTTCTGGATATTTGTGAACCGCCTCGGAAATGGAACAGAGGACCACGCCAGCCTCTTGCAGCGTCTTTTGAAATGTCGTCCCCAAAGAAACAGAATCGAAGACCACGTCTACGGCGACATTAGTGAGCCTCTTTTGTTCATCTAGTGGAATCCCTAAGCGCTCAAAAGTCTTAAGCAGTTCAGGGTCGACCTCATTTAAACTCTGCAGCGATTGCTTTTTTTTGGGCGCAGAATAGTAAGAAATAGCTTGATAATCGATAGAAGGATATTTGACATGGGCCCAAGTCGGCTCTTGCATCTGCTGCCAGCGCGCAAAGGCCTTGAGCCTAAAATCGAGCAAGAAAGAGGGCTCGTTCTTTTTTTGAGAAAGGGCGCGAATAATCTCTTCCGACAATCCCTTGGCAAAGCTCTCCGTCTCAATGTCAGTGACAAAGCCGTATTTGTACTCTGTCCTCTCTTTTAGAAGTTCTTGCGTGCTCATGTTAAGTTAATCCTTTATGAGCACCTAATAATACTCGAGAAAAGGAGATTTTCTCAACCTTAGAGGCTGTCTGCAAAAATTTATAGTTCGCTTTTTGCGCCTTTTTCTCTAAAATTAATTTCTTTTCCTTCGCCTAAGTTAATTAACTATGTCGTGCGGGGAAAAAAATCCATCAAAAATCGAATTATAAATTTTCAGAGACAGCCTCTCAAGAAAAGACAGACAAAAATACGTTAAAAAGAAATTTAACCAATTATTTTTTCCCTAAAGGAGACTTCACAGTATAGGCAGTATACCATCCTATGCTCGCAAAATCTCTACCGCTTTCTTCTGTGCTCTTTTCCACGGCTGAATAGGACTCTTCAGCCGATGACAAAGCAGAAGAATCTGAGCTGCTCTCTACCATCTCATCGGGCACCCCAGGAATCAGAGACGGCGTGCGGTGAGGTATTATCCCATCAGGCATTCCTGGAATCAGAGACGGCGTGTGTCGAAAACGGGTTGTTTTTTTAGTTTTAGTGGACATTGACTGAGGTGCGGATACTTCCGCAGATTTATCGGGTATCCCGAAAGTTTGAGAATCTAAAGGAACAAAATCACTCCTTCTTGGAAGTATCTGCTTCAAATGAAATACTTTCCCCCCTTTGGTGAGCAGTTGATTATTTTCAATAATTCCCAAGGGCTTAGGAAGAAAATAGCGCTTTTGTCCTTGAGGGTTTATCGCTTCAATATATGCAATGCCATCTGCATCGCGTTTCTCTTGTCGAGTGGGGTATAGGGCATTTCTACGGAAAATAGCATTTTGAAAATGATGATATCCTTGAGGGGGTTTGAAATTCTTATCTTTTGCAAAGGGGCAATAGAGGGGTGCTTTTTTCGAAAAGGGTTTGCCGTTTATGTCTTGCGGAATCTCTGAGAGAACCCAAGTCACAGCTGCTTTATCTCTAACCATAGTATTCCTTTTCTTCTTTTGCACCTGAATGTATGCCATTTGAGCCTTTTCGACCCCTTGAAAAAGATCAGGGGGCAAGCGGGGGTTAGACACGGGGTGCTTGTTGCGGCAAGATCTATGTACGTTACCCGCCTTGTGGTCGTTGACTTGATGGCAAGCCCTCAACAGTCTTTTATTTATATAGATACTCGTCACTGCCATAATAAACCCTGATTAAATGTTTGTTAAATTATATTATCAAAAAATTAAAACAAAATAAACATGAAAAACAAATAAAAATAACGTAAAAATATGTTTAAAAACATATAGTAATTTTTATTTGTTTGCTAAAAGGACCTCCGCCCGTGCCAAATGTTCGGGCAGGTCGATTCCAAAGACGTCTTCTTGAGTCTCATGGACTTGGATGCGCAGATTGTGATAGAGAAAGCGCAGCTGTTCGAGCTGCTCTGCCCCTTCAATAGCGCAATAGGGTAATAAAGCGATCTTATGCAGCGCCTCTTTACTAAAGGCGTAAAGACCGACATGTTTGTAAAAGTCGCAATTGCCTTCGCTTAAAGGCACATCGCGGTAAAAAGGGATGATGCTTCTAGAAAAAAAGAGCGCAAAACCGCGATAGTCGCAGACAACTTTTGCAATATGGGGAGATAGAGCTTCTTCAGTGCGGACAATTTTCTTCTTCAGAGTCCAAATATCACTATCTGCATGCGCGCAGGTTTGTAGCAGTGTTTCAATCATCTGTTCGGAAATAAAAGGCTCATCTCCCTGCCAATTGACCCAAATATCGGCGTCGAGATGCTTTTGGCGCATCACTTCCACTAAGCGGTCCGTGCCTGAGGTGCACTCCACGGGCGTCATATAGGAGACGCCCCCAAATGAGGCGATGAGATCCGCAGTCTCTTGAGCATCGACAGCAAAAGCGACATGATCGAATGCGCGCACGCCTTTGGCCTGCTCCCAAACCCACTGTAAAAGCGGTTTGCCTCTCAGGGTGCTGAGCATTTTTCGAGGAAAGCGAGTGGATTGCAAACGCGCGGGAATAATGCAGGCTATTTTTTTATCGCCGATCATGAAAAGGCCAACCTCTCTACATTTTCTAAATACCAGGCAACGGTTTTGGACAGCCCCGAAGCAAAGTCATGCTGGGGACTCCAGCTAAGCTCGTTTTTAATTTTTTTCGGATCGATGGCATATCTCAAATCATGCCCCGGACGATCGGGAACAAAGGCAATGCGACTGCGCAGCGCATGCGCATCGACCTGCGTTAGCTGCGAATAGACATCGATAACCGTATGCGCAACCTCCAAGTTGTTCTTTTCGCACTCCCCTCCGATGGCATATGTCTCTCCGGATGCGCCACGCTGAAGGATTTTCCACACGGCTTCGGAATGATCCTCGACGAAGATCCAATCGCGGACATTGATCCCTTTGCCGTAAATCGGAAGAGGCTGCCCGGACACGAGTGAAGCGATCATCGTCGGAATGAATTTTTCGACGTGCTGGCAGGGACCATAGTTATTTGTGCAATGCGATAGCGTTACGGAAAGGCCATAGGTATGCGCGTAGGCCCTCACAAAATGATCCGCCGCGGCTTTCGAGGCCGCGTAGGGAGAATTAGGACTGTAAGGAGAAGACTCTGAGAAAACACCTCTATCTTGCAATGAGCCGTATACTTCATCTGTGGAAATATGGTGGTAATGGATCTCTTTGTGTCTGCGGACAACCTCTAAGAGCGCCAGCGTCCCGTACACATTGGTATGGCAAAAGACTTTAGGATCGCAAATGCTCCGATCGACATGCGTTTCGGCCGCAAAATGCACAATCACATCAATCTTTTCCTCTTTGCAGATGTTCTCGACAAGCCCTTCATCACATACATCGCCTTTAAGGAAAAGATAGCGCGCGTCTTGCTCGCAAGAAGAAAGGTTGCGCAAATCAGCCGCATAGGTCAAAAGGTCCAAATTGACCAGGCGCTCGCAAGGAGCCTGCTTTGCATGCAATACATAACGAATAAACGCAGAGCCAATAAAGCCCGCGCCGCCCGTTACCAGTACGCGCTTACAGCTTCGCATAATGCACCTTCGTGAGAAATTCTCCCAGCGCCTCTTGCCATAAGCGAGGCCGCTTTCCTGTCGCACTTGTAAATTTGGCCGTGTTTAAAACCGAAAAGCTCGGGCGCGGCGCTGGAGCGCTAAAAGCCTCTTTGCCAACTGAGAGCACACGTTGGCACGCCAAGGGAATAGCGCATTTTTGCATGTGCGCGAAAGCAAATTGCGCAATCTCAAAGCGCGAGGCCCCTTCTGGATTGGCAAAATGAAACACTCCCTTGTGCTCTAACAAATCGAGTATGCCGCTAGCCAGATCGGGAGCGTAAGTCGGGCATCCCCATTGATCTGCCACAGCGCGGATCTCCTCTTTGATCTTCAAAGCATTGAGAAGCCAGGACACGAAATTTTTTCCCCCCTCGTCAAACAGCCAAGAAGTGCGCACAATGCACGCATCAGGGTGCGCGAGGAAAACGCCCCTTTCCCCTTCCCATTTGCTCGCGCCATAAGCATTAACGGGAAGCGCCTCCATCTCTTCACTGTAGGGAGTGGAGGAGGTCCCGCTAAATACGTAATCGGTGGAGATGTGGACAAAGCGCGCTCCCACATCCTGTGCGGCCTGCGCAGCATTTTGAGCGCCCTGCGCATTTACACAATGCGCCTTTTCATATTCGCGCTCAGCTCCATCGACATCAGTATAGGCGGCGCAATTGACGATATGGCTGGGCAAAAGCGCGCGCGCTTTTTGAGCCAGGTTCTCTTTGAGCGTAATGTCCGCTTCTCTCTTTGCACTTCCTACCGCATCTATTCCTCGCGCGACGCATACTTTAAGCAAAGCGCGCCCCAGCATTCCCTCCGCGCCTAAAATCCAGAGTTTCACCCGGGAGCTCATAGAGCCACCTCGTCTAGCCAAGAAGCCATTTTATCTCTTTCCGACAAAGTAATAACATCTATTGGCCATTGAATGGCGACGGAAGGGTCGTCAAAGCGAAAGCTTTTTTCTTCTACAGGATCGTAGTTGGCGCTCACCTTATAACTCAGGTGCACGGTTTCGCTCAGCGCGCAAAAGCCATGCGCATATCCCACGGGGACGAACAATTGATCGCCGCTCTGGCCGTCTAAATACACTCCCAGCCACTGCTTGTAGGTGGGGCTGTTCTTGCGAATATCGACCACGACGTCGAAAATCTTTCCGCAAAGCACGGACACGAGCTTTGCTTGCCCAGGGGCGCGCTGGAAATGCATACCTCGGATCGTACCTTTCTGGGAAAAAGAGTGATTGTCTTGCACAAATTCACAGGCGATTCCCTGTTGAGCATAGCGCTCTTTGCGAAAAGTCTCTCGAAAAAAACCCCTATCGTCGTGAAAAATTTTTGTCTTTACAAGCTTTACTCCCGGAAGGAGCAATTCCTCTACCTGCATAACAACCCTCAAATAATTGGTAATCATCATATCGCAGAGAGCTGTTGAAGTCTACACTTCCCCTAAACAACATATTTCTTGTATTTATTAAAAAAACAACTAGACTAAACTTAAAATTTCTTTGCTAAGCAGGTTTTTATGCATCTTTTCCACTCTCTTGGCCACGTCTTTGGCGGTACACTTTTGATCGCAGCTACTATGGTAGGCGTCGGCATGTTGGCGCTTCCCGTGGCTACAGGAGAGGGCGGCCTCGTGCCAGCGGCCATCATTTATCTCATATGCTGGTTTTTTATGTTATGCACCGGGCTACTGCTTTTGGAGGTGTGCTCCTGGATGCCCAAGGAATCCAATTTCATCACTATGACCAAGCGTCTTCTAGGGCCTGTGGGAAAAGACGTCTGCTGGGTGGTCTACCTCTTTCTCTTCATTACCGTAATGATCGCCCACGTCGTAGGAGGCGGGGCAATTGTCACAGAAATTAGCAAAAACACCCTCCCAGTTTGGCTTTCGACTATTATCTACGTCGCTTTCTTTTCCCCTGTGATTTATTTGGGAACGCGCTGGGTCGACCGCTTAAATATTACCCTCATGATCGGCGTATGTATATCGTATATACTCTTCATCATCGTCGCATGCAGATATATCGATTTTTCCCACTATTCTACGATAAATTGGCCCAAAGCCTGGGTGGCGCTGCCCGTTCTTTTCACCGCTTTCACTTACCAGCTGATCATTCCCACCCTCATGACGTACATGGAGAGAAACATCAAAAAGGTAAGAATGTCCATCATCTTGGGAACAACTATTCCTCTGGTCGTTTATCTGGTTTGGGAATGCCTGATTCTCGGAATTATCCCCGTTGAAGGCTCTAATGGTTTAATCGAAGCCGCAAAAAAAGGACATAGCGCTGTCATTCCTTTGAAAGATCTCATTAACGCTCCCATTGTTTTCAACATTGGGAAGACGTTTGCCTTTTTTACCATGACGACGTCCTACATCGCCCTTGCTCTGGCCTATCTCGATTTCTTGGCCGATGGTTTAAAAGTAAAAAAAATAGGGACGAAAAAAGTGCTTCTTTGCCTTGCGGTGTTTGTGCCGCCGACGCTTATCGGCCTTACTTATCCGCACATTTTTCTTAAAGCTCTAGGCTACGCTGGCGGATTCAGCTGCGCGATTCTCTTTGGCTTATATCCTCCTCTGATGGCTTGGATAGGGCGCTACGTAAAAAAAGTGGGGCATAAGCCCTTGCTACCAGGAGGCAAAACGTTTCTCGTCGTTTTAATGGGTTTTGTCCTTTTCGAAATAGTCGTTGAAATCACGCACGAGTTTTTGAAAATATGGTGAGTCGTTCACATTTTTCTAGATAAATAAAATAGGTAGCAATAAATTATTTGCTAGCAACCTTAATGGAGTCTTTTCCTATGTCGCAAAACCGCCTTTTTTTCAATGTGCTTTCTGGCCTTATGGTCACGTGTGCTCATCTCAGCGCCTCGCTTCTCTTAACTGATGAAAACAGCACTCCTCCTACTTCTCCTACAGAGACTCTAGCTCCCCCTCAGAAGCCGGCCCCCGTTGCCATGCCCTGGTTGACAGGTCCTTTGATCACTCCTTCGGCCCACGTGGTTCCCGTAGGACACATGAACGTCGAGCCTTATTTTAACGTAAACGTAGGAACAGGCTCTTACGATATGCACTGGAAAGGCCACAATGCCAAACACAATTTCTATAATCTCCAGGGACAGGTGCCCATTCAGTTTGGAATCTTCAATCGCTGGGACTTTCAGTTTACTCCTCAATTCTCTTGGAATCACATCAGCGGAGCGTCTCATTGGGTGCTAAACGACTTGCCCTTTATTTTTGACTATCAGGTTGTCAACGACAAATTTGGCGAATGGTGGCCCGCTATCAAATTGGCATTCAGAGCTACAATTCCTTGGGGAAAATATCAAAAACTCGATCCGGATGATAAAGGAACGGATATTGGTGGCGGTGGCACCTGGAATCCTGGTGTAGTACTCGTGTTATCGCGTCTCTTTCACTACACGGGCGTGCACTTCCTCTCCACTCGTTTGGCAATTGGCTATACCGTTCCCAATTCCGTTCACGTGAAGGGATTCAACGCCTATGGCGGCGGACACCACACACACGGGACCGTATATCCCGGACCTATTTTCAATGTATTCCTCGGCCTGGAATATACCCTGACTCAAAAATGGGCGCTTGCTCTCGATGCCGTCTACTTTCACAATAATCACACGCGCTTTTCAGGGCATAAAGGGACAACTGATGGAATGCCCAATTCTGTGGGCGGACCTTCTTCAGAGTCAATCAGCCTGGCTCCTGCAATCGAGTACAACTGGAGTGCCTACTGCGGTGTGATCGCAGGTGTCTGGTTCTCTGTCGCCGGTCGCAATTCTGCTGAATTTATCAACGGAGTCATCGCGATCAACGTTTACAAATAGTTTGTGAAGAATGAGGATACTAGTTTATCAACTCCTCATTTGGATACTTTTAGGCACTGCATTATTTGCTAAGGAAACCCTTCTGGGTGCAGCTGCAGGCCCTAAGCCCATGCCAGATGAGGGGAAAGAAAACGAGGCGCCTTGGTTGACAGGCCCGCTTATTTCTCCTTTTGGCTATGTGATCGAAAAGGGTCATTGGGACATAGAACCCTACTTCTATGGAAATGTCGCTTACGGGGCTTACGATAAGCACTGGAAAGCGCATTCCGAGCCCAATTTCTACAGCCCTAACCTACAGTGGTTTACCTGGTATGGATTTGCCAAGCGCTGGGATGTTGAAATCAGTCCTCAATTTTCTTGGAATCACACCTCAGGGGCTTCCCATTGGGTCGTCAACGACTTTCCTATCGAAGTGGAGTATCAGCTGCTTTATGAAAAGCCCGGGAGCATCCGTCCTGCTATTAAAGTGGCATTTTTGACTACTTTTCCTATTGGTAAATACCAAAAGCTCGACTCAGACGCCAAACACACAGATGTCGGAGGCTTGGGCAGTTGGCTTCCGGGAATAGAGATCGCCTTCCAACGCCTAGTCCACTTGCGCGGATTGCACTATCTTTGCCTGCATTACAGTTTAAGCTACATCATCCCGACCGCCGTGCATGTCAAAGGACGCAATGCTTACGGAGGAGGGCACGGCACCCATGGCACCGTATACCCCGGGCCTGAATTCACTACCATTTTCGGCCTAGAATACAGCCTGACGCGCAATTGGGCATTTGCCTTAGATATCCAATACGAGCATATCGCGGCAACGCGCTTTTCTGGTCACAAAGGCGCAACACATAGAGTGCCCAATAGGATGGGAGGACCCTCAATAGAATCGCTTAGCCTGGCCCCTGCCATTGAGTACAGCTGGAGCGCGAATTTCGGAATGATCGCCGGCGTCTGGTTTACCGCTGCAGGGCGCAATAGCACAGTATTTGCCAATGGCATCGTCGCCATCAATGTTTATATCTAGAAAGGCTGATTATGGTATCTACGACGCTGTCGGGGTTCAACGAAATAGAATCGATGCCCGCTTTAACCAGGAAATGTGCAAATTCAGGATAGTCGCTTGGCGCCTGCCCGCAAATTCCCACTTTGCGCTTTTTGCGGCGCGCAGCGGAAATTAGCGCGCGGATCATCTCCTTAACGGCAGCATTGCGCTCATCAAAAAGAGAAGAAAGCTCATCAGAATCGCGATCGATCCCTAAGAGAAGTTGAGTGAGGTCATTAGAGCCGATCGAGAAGCCATCAAACCGCTTAGCAAAGTCTTCCGCAAGAATGACGTTCGAGGGAATTTCCGCCATAACATAGATTTGCAGCCGCTTTTTTTTGCGCTTCAAGCCATTTTCCGCAAGCACGCGCAATACGCGATCCGCCTCTTCCAAGGTGCGACAAAAAGGAATCATCACGATGACATTTTCAAAGCCCATTTTTTCGCGCACTTTCTTTATCGCACGGCATTCCAGGGCAAATCCTTCTTTATAGCGCGGATTATAATAGCGCGAGGCCCCGCGGAAACCCAACATCGGATTTTCTTCCTTTGGCTCAAAGACGCTTCCTCCGATGAGGTTGGCGTATTCGTTTGTTTTAAAATCGCTCATGCGCACGATGACGGGATCGGGATAGCGGGAAGCGGCAATCTTGCCAATACCTTCTGCCAGATGATCGACAAAGTAATCCGTTTTATCTTTATAGCCTCCTGTGAGCTGCTCGATTTTGGCTCGCGCTTTTTTTTCTTTGACACGCTCGAAATGCACCAGTGCCATAGGATGGATTTGAATGATGTCGTTAATAATGAATTCCATGCGGGCAAGCCCAATACCCTTGCAAGGCAGGCGCCACCAGCGGAAAGCAGCCGCGGGGCTTGCGATATTCAGCATAATTTGCACAGGAGGTTTGGGAAGGTTTTCCAGGTGGATTTCCTCTGCCTTGTACTTGACTTTGCCAGCGTAGACAAATCCTTCATCTCCCTCTGCGCAAGAAACGGTGATCTCCTGTTTATCTTTTAAAATTTTTGTCCCCGTCTGGGTGCCTACAATAGCGGGAATGCCCAGTTCCCGACTGACGATAGCGGCATGCGAGGTGCGCCCGCCGTGATCGGTGATGATCGCGCAGGCCTTTTGCATGATGGGAACCCAATCGGGCGCCGTCATCTGGGTCACTAAGATGCTCCCTGGTTCGAAGCGATGGATTTCGGATACGTTTTTGATCACTTGCGCACGCCCTGAAACAATGGCATCTCCGATGGCAAGTCCTTTAATGAGAATCTGTCCTTTTTCCTTCATCGAATAGGTTAGAAAGTGATCCCCTTTGCGCTGGGATTGTACCGTCTCGGGCCGCGCCTGCACGATGAAGATCTGCTTGCTCTTGCCATCTTTAGCCCATTCCACATCCATGGGTTTGCCGTAGTGCTTTTCAATGGCGACCCCCCATTTGGCCAATGTGAGAATCTCCTCATCCTCCAAAACAAATCGCCTCCTTTCCTTTAGAGGTGTTTTGATGTTTTTTGTCTTATTCCCCACGTAGATCATCTTTTGTTCCTTTTCACCTCTTTTTTTAGAGAGAATCGGACAACAGCCTCTTTTATTTAAAAAGGGTTTAAACGCGACATATTCATCAGGAATTACCGTTCCTTGCACCACATTTTCTCCCAAACCCCACGAAGCGTTCAACACAACCACATTGCGAAAACCCGTTTCCGTATCGAGAGTGAACAAAACCCCTGACCCGCCCAGATCAGAGCGCACCATTTTTTGTATTCCAATGGAAAGCGCCACCTTCAAGTGATCGAATCCTTGGGCCTCCCGATAGGTAATGGCGCGGTCCGTAAAAAGAGAAGCGTAGCACCTCACACAGGCTTGCAACACCGCCTTTTCTCCGCGG
Organism: Rhabdochlamydiaceae bacterium; assembly: GCA_036493355.1. Taxonomy (GTDB): domain Bacteria; phylum Chlamydiota; class Chlamydiia; order Chlamydiales; family Rhabdochlamydiaceae; genus JABDFI01. Next base: position 6,248 of record DASXPV010000089.1, on the reverse strand, counting down.
ATATGCAGAAAAGTCTCCTGCTGGCCTGCAAAGCTGGCAGAGGGCAGATCTTCCGCCGTTGCGCTGCTGCGCACTGCCACATCGCTATCTTTTTGACGGTATTGTTTATCCAATTGCCTGTAGGCAGTGCGAACAGCTAGAACAAAGGCATCGGGAAAATGGCCTTTAAGGAAAAAGCCTCGAATTAAAGAACCCGTCTGCTGCAGGGTGAGACTTTTTTTTCTATGCTTCTTTAAAACGTCTGCTATCTTTTGATCGATGGCGTTAAAGCGCAAAAACTCCCAGTAGGCATCCGCGGTTGTTGCAAATCCATCGGGGACTGCGATTTTTTTCTTTTTCAACGTGCGGATCATCTCGCCCAAAGAGGCATTTTTACCCCCCACTATAGGCACATCTTTAATGGAGAGAGAACTAAACCAGCGCACGTAGGACTTCATGGCAAACAACCTTTTTTACAACAGTATGATTTTTCCCATCAAAAGTCAAAACGTGCCCCCCACTCCCATCCCCTCATCTCTAAGTTACTAGGCGTTTCCAGAATCTGCTGATTGGAGAATCTCTTGAGCTGCTTTTGCCGGAACAATAAAACAACATCCCATGCCACGTGCAAGGCGAGGCTTCTTTGCGATTTTTGCCACAGCTTTTGCCAGATCAAGGCAAGGCTCCCCTCGGCAATGGGAACAAAGCGCAAAAAAGCATCGCGAACTCCCGCTACGCGCACATTTGCCGGGACGCGGCTTTCATCTTCGTGTATGTAAAAGCGCCCCCATAAGACAGAAAGTTCGCCTAGCGCGGCAAGGCTGAAATGGGAAAGAAAAGGCCAACGTATCCCCAAACTTCCACAAGGGCCAATCCCTTGGAATTTATTCTTCATCCTCACACTCTCCTGCATCTCCCCGCTGTACTCCAGGTGGAACTTTTGTCTCGCCATCGCGAATTTAAGTCCAATCTGCGGGTAAATACACAAACGGGGATAAGGCGAAAATTGCTTTCCAAAGAGAGAATCGATAAAAGCCAGATGCAATCGCCAATGCATCTTTATCGCATCCGCGACAGCAGGCGTCCTCTCTTGGGGTGCAATCCAGATGGGATAAAGAACGCTGTCTTTGCTCGCGTGAGGCAGAGAATCGGCATGCGTGTTAAAATGCGTTAGCCTTAAAAGGATATCCCAATTGTCTCTAGCAAATCGGTATCCCAGCCCAAGCTTAAAGCCAAAATCCCATTCAAAATCTGGCTCCTTGAGGCGCGTTTTTACAGAAAAATCGCCATCGCCTGTTTTAACGGCATAGCTCAGCCCCTGTTCGCTTGCTTTCCAATAGAGAACATCGCCTTCAACATAGGCACCCTCCGCAGGAGAAAAACTGCCTTCGGAAATATTAGAGACAATAAAGACGATTAAACAAAACAACAAATGAAACATTACTGCTTTGTATAACAGAAGTAATATTATTTGAAATCTTGCGCTGTAATTTCTTGCTTTTCTTTAAATTTTTGCAGGACTTTTTCCACTTTTGAGATCTCGCGAGGCCCGATGCTCTTGCGAATCATCTCTCCTTTGGAATCCACAATGACCAGGGTAGGAACGGCTTGAATCCGGTATATGTCGAATAGCTCTTCGACCTTTTCCGCGCTGACTTGAAGGAAAAGGATCTTCTCCTGGAAATCTCTGGCCCAAGATTCAAAAACGGGTTTAAACATGCGGCAAGGCCCGCAGCGCGCGGAATAAAAATCGACAAACACAGCGCCTTTGGCTTCTTTGATTAGTTTTTCAAAGTGCTCTCGAGAGGCAATCTCAACCACTCCCTTTTTGATTTCCTGGGGGACATCCTGCGCCATTGCTTTGTGATCGTTGGGACAATAAGAGGTCAAAAATTTCTGCGCTTGCAATGCCGCTTTTGCCCCATCACCTGCTGCAGAGACCGCCTGTTTAAATTCGGGGTCCGCCACATCTCCTATTGCATAGACGCCCTCTACAGAGGTCTGTTGGTTCTTTTTTAAGGCGATATAGTTGCCCTTGTCGAGTTCCAGTTGATGCGAAAAGAGTTCCGTGTTGGGATGCGAGCCGATAGCTAAAAAGAGAGCATTAGTGACAATTTCCGCAGTTGCATTTTTGCGCTTGTCGTGCACTACCAGATGCGTCATCTTTTCTTCAGAGCCTTTGATTTCCTCAATAGTGCTCTCATACATCACTTCGACATTGGGGCGGGAAAGGATCTCCTGAGCGCGCCGCTTTTCCACTGTGCGCATCTCAGAACCGCGCACGATCAAATACACTTTTTTAACCAAATTAGACAAATACTGCACCTCCGTCAAGGCGCTATCACCCCCGCCTACGACGGCGACGATCTTGTCTTTAAATAAGGCACCATCGCATACCGCGCAGGTATAGACCCCGCGCGTCCAGTATTTCTCCTCTCCTGGAACATCCAAAAAATTGGGCGTAGATCCCAATGCGATAATGCAGGCATCGGTCTTATACCGTTTTAAATCGCTTTCCCCCTCTCCAAAAATGGTCCTGGTCGTAATGGTAAACGGGCGATGGGAAAAGTCGACCCCAACTACGATTTCCGGCCGCAGAAGCGCGCCGTTATACTCAGCCTGTTTATATAATTTTTCACTTAACGCCTCACCCGAGATACTCATCTCCCCAGGCCAATTCTGAACGGCGTGCGACATCGTAATCGTGCCGCCGATCACGGGGCCAGTGATGACCAACGGTTGTATCCCCCCTCGAGCGAGATAGGTGGCGGAAGTCAACGCTCCCACCCCTCCGCCTAAAATCACCACGGGGTATTTTTCCTCTGTCTGATTGGCCATTGCGGGCAAATGCAGGCCGCTCAATAACAAAATGGAAAGTAAAAATTTTATCATTTAATACCCAAGGTTTTTTCTTGCGTCCTGGAAAGAGCGATTATATAGTTAAGAAGGATTTAACGGTACATTCACAATCATGTTAAAACTCTATAATGATCCCGCCTTGGAAGAGCTTTTGCAAGATGCGGGAGAAGACGACGCCTCTCCTCCCGAGCCTATCGGGGGCATCCCCAGGCAATACATTCCCTGTTGGGTGCGTTGGCCGCTGCGGGTGATTTTCCTCCCCTTTGTTTTGCTCGATCTCTGCGCTCAGCGCATCGCCCGCCTCATAGTCCGTCCTCCCTTCAAACAAACAGGCTCCTGCAAGAAGCGAGGAAACTGCTGTTACTACATTCTTCTTCCGGCGTCCAAGGGCATTTTCGGCAAACTCTACTACATCTGGAATACGCAAATCCTCGGTTTTTATCGCAGAGACGACCGCCTCTACGAAAGCGAGGGCAAGAAAGTATTCGTCATGGGATGCCGCTATTTGAGCAAGCAGGGAAAGTGCACCCGCTACCACCTAAGACCCGCAGTATGCCGCAAGTGGCCCATCATCGAATACTTCGGTCACCCCCGCCTACTAAAAGGCTGCGGCTTCAAAGCTGTTTCTAGAGATTAAAAAGATGTGGAATTGAAATTTTAGGTAGCGCCACAACCCGACATATCTCTAGAAGCGTATCTTAAAATATTAAAAACTATTGGATTGGATGGGGGAGGCTTGCGCGGAGACGGTTTTTTGTTCGTTGCGCTGTAGTAGGATGTTGCGTTCTCTCTGAGCTACCATTTCTTTAACAATGCCTTTGATTTTAAGATGGAAATGATTGGGTGGAATGGAAACAAACGAGTCTTGCAAGTGCTCTTTTATTTCCGCATCGCTTAAATAAGTCTCAAGCAGATAGGCAATTTGCCCGGAATCCGTGATGCGCTCTCCAATGCCATAGTTCAACACCATCTCGACATTGATGCGCTCCCAAAAGAGCAACTTATCCGTACTATCAATCAAAATCGGGAGCTTCATAGCAATCGCCTCACTAATGGTCCCCGGGCCCGGCTTGGTCACAATCACGTGAGATATAGCCATGAGATCGGCCACTCGCTCGGTAAAGCCGAGCAGCGTCATCGAATTGGAAGGATGCAGCGAAATCTTTTCCAGCTCTTTCTTAATTTTTTCGTTGCGTCCCATGATGACGATAATATGCGTAGAGAGATCCATCGTGCCGATTTTCTTGGCGTAATCATAAGACTTTGATCCCCCGGCACCCCCCATCATGATCAGCGTGATGGGTTTTTTCTGGGGAATCCCTAATTCTTCCCTGATTTTCTCCTCATCTTTTTCGACGATGAATTCGGGACGCAGAGGAAGTCCGATAGTCTCTATAGCGGATTCGGGAATATTCTTTTTCAAAAGCAAATCCCGCGATGTGATTAAATCCGCTCCAATGGTTACTCTAAAATCGGGATGCTTTAGTTTTTCCAATCGCAATACCCAATGGCGCAAATCATTATCCGTTGTTACGAGAAGATAAGGAACCTGCTGCTTGCGCGCGGCCTCCGAAGCAGGATAATTGACAAAGGGTATTAGGGAAATGATCAGATCCGGCTGAAAATTTTCTATGTGGGCATGGATAATCCTTTCCAATTTTTCTTCCCTGCTCCTAAAAAGATGGGGTGCGATATAGCGCACAATAAAATTCATGGAGCGCGTCCAGCCGTTTTGCAGCATGGAATTATAAAGCTGATCGGCACAGGGTATCCCATAAATGCGCAGCTGCTCAATGGGATGGATGATTTGGATGTCGTATTCGCTTCCCAGAAGCTTTTGCAATGTTAGCGAAGCTGCCGTGTGGCCGCCACCACCGCGGCACGAGAGTACGAGAAGCGTTTTGCGTTTTTTTTCAACCATATCTTGATTTTCAGTAGCAAAAACCGGGAACATCAACCATGCAAAAAGGATGCAAAAAAGAGGAAGAAAATACCGCAACAGATCCTCTTTACGTATCGGCAAGTACCCCTCCAACTCTTTTAATCACAATGTACGCAGCATATTCGTTGACCATTTACACCACAAGATTTATTTCGCAATACCACAATGACAGGGATGGGTTCATTTTCCTTATACAAAAATAGACCAATTTGATAATTAAACGAATGAGTCTGCCTGTTAAAGCGACAGCCATATTTCAATAACGAGATGTAAAACTATGCGTAAAAAATATCTAAAATTGTTTCTATTTATCGCAACCCCGCTCTTACTCCTTTTACCCTTTTGGAATGTCGCTAAATTCTTTCGGAGCATTGTCCTTCAACCCAACAAGACTGGCATTGCCACTATCGATCTTTATGATGCTTCGCGCGATCGACCCATTGTCACCGAAATCTGGTATCCGGTCGATAAAGAGGCCCCTGCAAAGACCGCCGCCGGCTTTTGGGTGCGCTGCGATGAGGCTCGCGATGCTCCCATTAGCGTGCAAAAGGAAAAATATCCACTGATCTTAATTTCTCACGGTCATACGGGAGATCGCTTTAATATTTCTTGGCTTGCGGAGATCTTGACAGTAAATGGTTATATCGTGGCGGCAATGGATCATTTTGGCAACACCTGGAACAATAAAATCCCCGAATATTTTACACGGCCTTGGGAGCGCCCCAAGGACATTTCTTTTGTCATCGATCAATTATTGGCTCATCCCACCTTTGGTTCCAAAATCGACCAGAAGAAAATCGGCTTTGCAGGATATTCTCTAGGAGGAGCGACGGGGATTTGGATCGCAGGAGCCGTCGCCAGCAATCTGAGCAACGAAGAAATAGCCCAAGCCTGCTATAAAGACCTCTCCAACATCGTCTCGATGAACGTCATTGAACAGACAAATTTTGACGAGGCGCGCCACAATTTCGGCGACAAGCGCGTTGGGGCATTTCTTTTGATGGCACCGGCGTTGGGATGGCTCTTTGATAAAGACAGTCTGCAGTCCATCAATTCCCCGATATTCATCGTCGCAGCGCAAACGGACAAGGTCGCGCCGATGGATTCCAATGCTAAGCACTTTGCCATGCTGCTAGGAAAAGCCACTTTAAAGATAATCTCCGGGGATGCGGACCACTACGTATTTCTCAACCGAGCCTCTCAACTCGGCAAACGCCTTCTCGAGCCACGGCTGACTGAAGATCGGTCCACGCTAGGCCGCCAAAAAATTCATGAAGACATTGCCAAAAACGCCATCGAATTTTTCGACAAACACCTCTGATGAAATTTTTATAGTGATTTAAAACAAGATTGAGAAAAATATGCAAGGAGGCTGCGAAAATTTTTTGTCTGGAGCGAGCGACCATTGTACGAGTACAAGGCGCGAGCGAAGACGAAAAATTTTCTGCAAAGCCGACGCGGGAGATTT